>JAFEES010000573.1 GCA_018240995.1 Pseudomonadota bacterium
AGCTGCGCCGGCGCCTGACGCTGATCGGCTCCATGCTGCTGCACAAGGGCGAGGTGGACGGCCTGATCTGCGGCACCTGGGGCCACACGGCGCACCACCTGCAGTACATCGACCAGGTCATAGGCCGGCGCGCCGGCGTGCACACCTATGCCTGCATGAACGCCCTGCTGCTGCCGGATCGCCAGCTGTTCGTGGTCGATACCCATGTGAACTACGACCCCACGGCCGAGCAGCTGGCCGAGATCACCATCATGGCCGCCGAGGAGTTGATGCGCTTCGGCCTGAAACCCAAGGCGGCCCTGCTGTCGCACTCCAATTTCGGCAGCAGCAACCAGCCCAGCGCACAGAAGATGCGCCAGACCCTGGAGCTGCTGCGCGTGCAGGCCCCCTGGCTGGAGGTGGACGGCGAAATGCACGGCGACGTGGCCCTGGACGGCAAGGCGCGCATGGCCCTGATGCCCCACAGCACGCTGGCGGGCGACGCCAATCTGTTGGTCATGCCCAACATCGACGCGGCGAACATCGCCTACAACCTGCTGAAGACGGCCGCCGGTGGCAACATCGCCATCGGCCCGGTGCTGCTGGGCGCGGGCCAGCCGGTACACATACTCACGCCCAGCACCACGGTGCGCCGCATCGTGAACATGACGGCGCTCACGGTGGCCGACGCCAACGCCGCGCGGTAAACCATTATTAACCTTGCGCGCCTGCCCATTTTTTGGGCAGGCGCTTGCGTTTTGGTGGCACTTTTGTCACACTAGCCGGTTGAAATTTCGGGTAAACCCGTAATTTCCGAAAGGTGTAGTGGATGTTGAAGGCTGTCGCCAACCGGGCGTACAAGGCATTTGTGGCGTGCGCTCTGGGTGCTGCGGTGGTGCTGGCGCCGGCTGCAGTGGGCGCGCGGCAATGGCAGGACGCCGCCGTGGCCGCCCCAATCACGGTGGCGCAGCTGCCCGCCGAGGGGCGTGCCACCTATGCGCTGATTCGCGAGGGCGGGCCGTTCCCGTATGACAAGGACGGCTCTGTATTCGGCAATCGCGAACGGCTGCTGCCGGCGCACAAGCGTGGCTACTACCGTGAATACACGGTGCCCACGCCCGGCGCGGGCAATCGCGGCGCGCGGCGCATCATTTGCGGCGGCGCCAGGCGCGCGCCCGACGCCTGCTACTACACCAGCGACCACTATTCGAGCTTTAGAGAGATCAGGCAATGAACGCGGTGATGTCTTCGAGCGCAGATTTCATGGTGCGGCCCGCAGCGGCGCATCATTCTTTTTTTCATTCGCAGGCCGCCTCCCACGGGCTTGCGGATATTGCAATTCGTGAATCTCTAAGAGAAAGAGCAACGGAGATGGAAACGCCACTTCGTAAGGAGCAGGACACGCTGTTGCGCGGCGTGCGCCCGAATATCGTGCAGTCGATACGCGCCTTTCGCGTACACGACCTGCAAGAGACGGCGCGCATGCTGGGCCAGCATTTCCTGTATGCCAACCTGGCCCATGCGCAGACCAAGCAGGATGTGCTGGAGCTGATCGCCACGCAGTTCACCTTTCCGGCGCATTTCGGCAAGAACTTCGACGCGCTGTACGACTGCATGACCGACCCGCTGCACAAGGCCGGCCCGCAGCCGGGCTTCGTCGTGGTGCTGGAACAAATCCCGACCACGGTGAAGTTCGACAAGGAGGCACGCGAGCAGCTGCTGGACAGCTTCCGCGACGCGGCCGACTACTGGAGCGACCGCAAGATCGCCTTCCGCTGCTTCTATTCTTTTCTGTAGCCCGTTCTGCAACCGCCGGCCAGGCGGAACGGGCTGACGATGCGCGCCAAGGCGCCGCATCACAGGCCACACAGATTGAGATCGCCCCCGCAGGCGAGAAGATGCCCACCGACAAGCTGGTGGACGTATCCCCCCTGGCGCTGCGCATGAGCAGCCCTTTCAACGCGGGCTACTGGCTCGCCGCGGCGTAGTCTGGCTGGGGCGTTGAGCGCGAACAGCCGCCAAACGCTCAACGCCGAACGCTCAGCCTCTTCCCCCCACGCTGCTCGCCAGCGCCACGTAATCCGCCACCGGCACCTCCTCGGCGCGGCGCTGGGTGTCGAAGGCGCCCGCGTAGGTGCGCGCCTCCAGCCAGCGGCCCAGGGTGTGGCGCAGCAGCTTGCGCCGCTGGCTGAAGGCCACCTGCACCAGCTCAGACAACAGCGCCACATTCACCGCCGCCGGCTGCTCATGGGGCAGCATGCGCACCACGGCGCTGTCCACGCGCGGTGGCGGGTCGAAGCTTTCGGGCGGCACGAACAGCACGTCCTCCATGGCGTAGCGCCACTGCAGCATCACCGACAGGCGGCCATAGGCGGCCGTGGCCGGCTGGGCCACCATGCGGTCTATGACCTCTTTTTGCAGCATGAAATGCTGGTCTTCTATGACCTGCACATGCTCCAGCAGATGGAACAGTATGGGCGTGGAGATGTTGTAGGGCAGGTTCCCAACCACCCTGATTTTTGTAGCACCCAGCGCTTGTGCTACCTGTGCAAAATCCACTTTCAGCACATCGGATTCGATGACGTCGAGCTGGCCGTGCTGGCGCAGGCGCGCGGCCAGGTCGCGATCGAGCTCGATCACCGTGAGCCGGCCCAGGCGCTCCACCAGCGGCTGGGTCAGCGCCGCCAGGCCGGGGCCGATCTCCACCATGGGCTGGCCCGGGCGCGGCTGAATAGCGCGCACGATGGCGTCGATGATGCCGCCGTCGCTCAAAAAATGCTGGCCGAAGCGTTTGCGGGCGATGTGCTTCACGGCTGGCTTCATTGCGGTGCGTCGCGGTATTCCACATAGGCGCGGCCGCGCGCTTCCTGGATCCAGGTGGTGTAGGCCTCGTCGAGTTTTTTCTCGCGCACCTGGTCGCGCACCATGTCGCGCTGCTCGCGCTGGGTCAGCTTGGCCTCGCGCCGCTCCAAGAGCTCGATCAGGTGCACGCCAAAGCGCGACACCACGGGCTGGCTGATCTCGCCGGGCTTGAGGGCATCGAGCGCCTGCTCGAACTCGGGCACGTAGCGGCCCGGCCCGGCCCAGCCCAGGTCGCCGCCGCTCTTGGCGCTGCCGTCCTGCGAGTACTCGCGCGCCAGCGCGGCAAACTCGGCCTGTCCGCGCAGCACGCGCTGGCGCAGCTCTTCCAGGCGCTCGGCGGCCTGGCGCTCGGACAGGCCCGAGCCCACGCGCAGCAGGATGTGGCGCGCATGGTTTTGCAGCGCCACCGTGGGCACGCCGCCATGGGTCTTGTCGATCAGCTTCAAGATGTGAAAGCCGGCCGGCGAGCGCAGCGGCCCGACCACGTCGCCCACCTCCACCTTTTGCACGGCGTTCACGAACAGCTCGGGGTAGCGGCTGGCCGGGCGCAGGCCCAGCACGGCGCCGTTCGGGCCCTCGGGGGCGTCGGAGTATTCGCGCGCCAGCGCGGCAAAGTCGCCGCCCGAGCGCAGCTTGCCCAGCAGCTCCTGGGCGCGCGCCTGGCGTTGGGCCACCTCTTCGGGGCCGGCGTTCTCGGCCACCTTGATGAGGATGTGGCCCAGGTTCAGCTCCTCCTTGCCGGGCGCGGCCTGCTTTTGCTGCTCCTGCAGGTATTGATCGACCTCCAGGTCGCTCACGCGCACGCGCGCCTCCACTTCGCGCTCGCGCACGCGCAGGGCCAGCAGCTGGTTGCGCAGGTCGTCGCGAAAGCGCTGGCGGCTGATGCCGTCCGCCGCCAGGCGCCGGTGCATCTCGTCCACGCTGACGTCGTTTTGCCGCGCCACGTTCTGCTCGGCCTGGTCGATGGCGTAGTCGTCCACCTTGATGCCGCTTTCCTTGGCCAGCTGGATCTGGATCTTCTCCAGGATCAGACGCTCCAGCACCTCGCGCGCCAGCTGCTCATGCGAAGGCAGGGGCGTGCCCTGGCCTGTGAGCTGCTGCGCCACGCGCTCGGCGCGCTGGCGCACCTCGTTGTTGGTGATGGGCTCGGAGTTGACCAGGGCGACGATGTAGTCGGCCTGGCGCAGCCCCGCATCGGCCACGCCGCCCGCCGGCGGCAGGGTGGTCAGGGCAGACGGCAGGCGCATGGCCCCGCCGCCCGAGGGCCTGAGCCCCTGTGCCTGGGCGGCCAGGGCCGTCAGGCCGGCCAGGGCCAGGGGCAGAACGCGGTGTTTCATGGCGTGAGGAAAATTCATGGTGCTATGGCTGGCCGCGCGGGGGCGCATGCGGTTGGATGCGGTTAGTCGTATTGGCTGAAGCGGCTGGGCTGGTGCGTGTTGTCGCCCAGGAACTGGTAGCCCGGCACGTAGCGCTTCAGGGCCGTCAGCGGGTTGGAGCCCAGCGACAGGCGCGAGAAGCCCGAGAACTCGATCTGGAACAGCAGCCGGGTGTTGGCTGTGATCAGGCTGCTTTGCAAACGTTCCAGCACCACGCGGCCCACCCAGCAGCAGCTTTCGTATTCCAGGCCGACGATGGTGTCCACCAGCTTGCGATCCTGCAGGCTGTAGTTCAATCGGCCCACGCTGTACCAGCGGCCGCCCGCGCGGCTCTTGCCGCCGCGATCGCCCCACAGGTCGTTGATGGGCCATTGCCAGCCCAGGTCGATCTGCTCACTGGGCACGGCGATGAGGTTGGTCACCTTCTGCATGCGGTAGGCCGCGCTCACGGTGCGAAAGCTGCCCGGCGAGTAGCGCAGCGCCAGCGTGGTGCGCTGCGAGCGGTCGGTCTTGGGGTTGTACTGCACGGTGGAGTCCAGGCTCCACTGCGGCGTCCAGTTGATGCCGGCGCCCAGCAGCACGTCGGACACGCGGTCGGTGACCGGCAGCGCGCCGGGCATGGTCACGCGCTGGTCGGCAAAGCGCAGGCGCTGCGCCACGCCAAAGCGCGCCGCCTCGGCGCCGGTCTCGGGGTGCAGCAGGCGCGTGGTCACGCCCAGCGTGAACAGGTTGTTGTCGGCGATGCGGTCGTTGCCGCCGAAGGCGTTCTCGGTGTAGACGGAGGCGAAGTTGAAGTCGTTGGGCGCCGTGTCGTACACCGGCAGCTGGCTCTGGTCGCGGTACGGCGTGTAGGTGTAGAAGGCGCGCGGCTCCAGCGTCTGCAGGTAGTTGCCGCCAAAGAATTGCGCCTCGCGCTCGAACACCAGGCCGCTGTCCAGGCTGAAGGTGGGCAGGGTGCGGCTGGCGTTGGTCTGGCCGCCCGCCAGCGGGGCGTCGAACTGGTACTGGGTGGCGTGCAGCTGCACCTTGGGCGTGATGAAGCCGCCCGGCGCCAGGAAGGGCCGGCTAAGCTGCGCCACGGCATAGCTGCGCTTGCCATTGGGCTGGGTGTAGTAGCCGGGTGCCGCCTGAAAACTGGTGTGATCCGCATCCACCGTGGCATCGAAGCCCCCGGCCAGCTGCAGCGGCTGGTAGCGCCAGTGCAGCTGCGGCATGCGGTCGTACGGCGGGGTGATGGGCGCGGTCACGTCCTGCAGCGTCTGCCACTTGGTGATGCTCAGGCTCAGCGACTGCTCGCCGCGCGCCCAGCCCAGCGAGGCCTGGCCGGGCAGCAGGCGCTGCACGTACTGCGACTGGATGCCGGTGGTGCTGGCGTGGCTGAACAGGCGCGGCGTGAAGTCGCGCCAGTAGTCGTTGTCGCTCACGCGGCGCAGATCCACGTTCAGGCCCATGTCGCCCATGGGCGTGTCCAGCGCCGCGCGGTGGCGCACGCCGTAGGACCAGCGCTGGCGGTCGCGCAGCGCGTCCTTGGGCATGTAGTCGGCCGTCAGCTCGCCGCTGTAGCGCGGCTCCAGGTAGCGGAACTCGCTGCCCACGGCGGCGCCGCGCCGGCTCATGAGCACGGGGGTGATGGTGGCGTCGCGGTTCGGCGCGATGTTCCAGTAGTAGGGCTGGGAATACTCCACCCCGCTGACGCTGTTCAGGCCTATGGTGGGCGGCAGCAGGCCGGACTTGCGCCGCTCCGACAGCGGAAAGCTGATGTTGCCCACGGGCAGCACCGGCACGCCCTTGAACTCCAGCACGCCGTCCTCGGCCTGGCCCACGTCCTCGGCCCGATCCAGGTGGATGGTCTTGGCGCGGATGATCCAGTCGGGCTGCCAGCTGGCCTCGTTGTCACGCTGGCAGGTGGTGTAGGTGGCATCGTGCACCACGGAACGGTCACGGTCGATAAAGTCCACGCGCACGGCCTCGCCATGGGCCTGGGTCTGCAGGAAGCGGTAGCGCGCGTCGCTGAAAAAGCCGTTGAACGCGTCCACGCGCAGATCCAGCAGCGTGCCGTCGTACAGGTTGCCGGCGCGGTTGATGTGCACATGGCCGCTAGCCTTGGCGCGATCCTCGGCCACGTCGTAGTCCATGTGGTCGGCGCGTATCACCGTGTCGCCGCGGCGCAGCTCGGCGTTGCCGTCGATGATGGCGCGGATGTCCGGCTGGCCCGTGACATGGTCGCCGCGCACGAACACCGGCAGCTGCGGGCGCACCTCGGGCGGCAGGGTCTCCTGCAGCCGCGGGCTGGTGCGCAGCACCGGTGCCGGCTGGTCTGGCTGCGGCGGCGCGTCACCATCACCGGCCTGTGCCAGCACGGCCAGCGGGGCGCCGCACAGCATCAGGGCCGCCAGCCTTGCCAGCGGGCGGCGCGGCGCCACCGGCGCGGGCAGGCGGGTGGACGGGGCGTGGGGCGAGAAGGGGCGATCCATGAATTGCGGCAAACTGGCGCGCAGCACCAGGCCGCAAGCCGCCCGGCCTGGCAAGACCGGGTTTGTAAAATCCGATTATCCATGAGCCTCCCCCCTTCCCTCCCCCCCGCCGCCGCTGTGGCCTGGCCCGACGCCAGCCGCCACGCCGCCTTCAACGCCTGGCTGGCCCCGATCGCCAGCGCCCAGCAGCTGCTGCCCGCCAGCCTGCGCCCGGCCAGCGCCGACGCCAGCTTTCGCCGCTACCTGCGCCTGGACGCGCAGGACGGCTCCAGCCGCATCGTCATGGACGCCCCGCCCGACAAGGAGGACTGCCGCCCCTTCGTCCACGTGCAGGGCCTGATGCAGGCCGCCGGCCTGCCCGTGCCGCAAATCCACGCCTGGGACGAGGCGCACGGCTTCATGCTGCTGAGCGACCTGGGCGCGCAGACCGCCATAGAGCGCCTGGACAGCTCCAACCCCGCCGCCGCCCATGCCTGGTACCTGCGCGCCGTGGATCTGCTGATTGATTGGCAGCGCGCCAGCCGCCCCGGCGTGCTGCCGCCCTACGACGACGCGCTCTTGCGCCGCGAGCTGCAGCTGTTCCCCGACTGGTACATCGCGCGCCACCGCCAGGTCAGCCTGAACGACGCCCAACAGGCCACGCTGGCCAAGGCCTTCGACACCATAGTGGCGCAGAACCTGGCCGCGCCCAGCGTCTATGTGCACCGCGACTTCATGATGCGCAACCTGATGGTGCGCGCCGATGGTGGCCTGGGCGTGCTCGACTTTCAGGACGCCGTCTTCGGCCCCGTGACCTACGACATCGCCAGCCTGATGCGCGACGCCTTCATCAGCTGGGAAGAGGATTTCGTCATCGACATTACCGTGCGTTACTGGGAAAAGGCCCGCAAGGCCGGCATCCTCGGCGCGAACAGCGCCAGCGGCTGGGGCGCGGACTTCGGCGAGTTCTACCGCGCCGTGGACTGGATGGCGCTGCAGCGCCACCTGAAGGTCGCCGGCATCTTCGCGCGCCTGACGCTGCGCGACGGCAAGCCCAAATACCTGGCCGACGCGCCGCGCTTCATCGCCTACATCCGCCAGACGGCCAGCCGCTACCGCGAACTCTCGCCGCTGCTGCGCCTGGTCGATGAACTGGAGGGCACGCAGGCGGCCATGGGCTACGCATTCGGGCGGGTCTAACAACAGCGCGGTGCATTGGTTTTCTTCCCTCTCCCCTCGCGGGAGAGGGTCAGGGAGAGGGGGGGAATGCCGGCGCTACGCCTCAAGCGCCCCTCTCCCCCGGCCCCTCTCCCGCGAGGGGAGAGGGGGGTAAAGCCACCAACGGTCGCCAACTCAACAGTCATGTTTTTCATTGAAAGCAGGCTGTAACACTTATTGATAAAGCGCCAATAGCTATCATTTTTAAACAAAATGCCCCGCTTCCACTGCCCCCTGCCCCTGCCCCTGCCCCCCGGCGCGCACATCACGCTGCCGCCCACGGCCGCGCGCCATGTGCAGGTGCTACGCCTGCAGCCGGGTGACGGCATCACGCTGTTCAACGGCGAAGGCGGTGAATGGACGGCCACCGTCACGCGCATGGGCCGCTCTGACGTGGAGGCGGAGGTCGGCGCGCACGCCGCCATCGAGCGCGAAGCCGCGCGCGCCGTGCATCTGGTGGTCGGCATGCCAGCCAATGAGCGCATGGACTGGCTGGTGGAAAAGGCCACCGAACTCGGCGCCGCCAGCATCCAGCCCGTGACCACGGCGCGCAGCGTCGTCAAGCTGGCCGGCGAGCGCGCCGCCAAGCGCCAGGCGCACTGGCAGGCGATAGCGGTGGCCGCCTGCGAGCAATGCGGGCGCAACCGCGTGCCGCCCGTGCATGCGCCGCTGGCCCTGGCCGACTGGCTGCGCGGCGCACCTGCTGAGGGCATGCGCCTGCTGTTGTCGCTGCGGGGCGGTAGCCAGCCGCTGCGCCAGGCCGCCGGCGGTGCCAATCAGGTATGGGTGCTGCACGGCCCCGAGGGCGGCCTCACGGCGCAGGAGGAAGACGCGGCACTCGCCGCAGGCTTTGCCCCCGCCAGCCTGGGCGCGCGCGTGCTGCGCGCCGAGACCGCCTCCGTCGCCGCGTTGAGCCTGCTGGGGCTGGACTAATGGCCATGGACGCAGCAGGGCTTGCCGACGACGACCAGGCCGGCGGCGTAGGCACAAGTACAGGCACGATTGCCGACTTCTTCCGCGACGCCGACGCCGCGCAGGACTCGCCCCTGCTGTGGCGCCTGTCACGCCAGCAAGCGTTGACCCAGGCGCTGAGCGGCCTGTTCCACGGCCCGGCGGCGCTGGTGCAACTGCGCCTGTGGGTGTTTTTGCAGCTGGCCAGCCAGGGCCAGGCACTGCTGCCGCGCGAACGCATCGCCGAGCTGTTCCATGCCCTGCGCCCCGAGGCGCTGGAGACCGTGCTCAAGCGCCTGCGCGACGTCGGCCTGCTGGCCTGGGACGAGGGCGCACGCGCCTACCAGCTGCCGGCGCTGGCCCAGCGCGTGGCCGGCCTGCTGGCGCCGCTCACCGCCGAATCCGAAGGCGACGACGAGGGCGGCGAGCTGGCCGCCCTGCTCGGCCAGGTGGTGGGCGCCAACCAACTCGGCAGCGTGGATGTCGGCCAGGTGCAGCTGCTGCACGCCCAGCTGGCGCGCCTGCACGGCGAGTTTTCCGACGCCATCGCCAGCGGCTCCGAATTCCGCCTGCGCGAGGCACGCAAGCGCTACGACCGCGCCGCCACCCTCATCGACCGGGCGTCGGAGGCCATCGCCGCCATCATCGGCAACAGCCAGGGTCATATTGCATTGGAGCGCGCCGCGCGCGGCCTGGGCCAGGCCCAGTCGCGCCTGCTGGCCATGGCCAGCCAGTTCAACCGCGCGCTGCAACAGGTGGACCGCCAGCGCGTGACCCTGGGCACCACCGGCATCACCAGCACCGACGTGAAACGCTGGCTGCAATCCGCGCCGCTGCTGCACCAACTGCTTCATGCCGCCCTGGCCCGCCCCGTGATGACGGCCGCGCTGGCGCCGCACGAACTGCTGGACGTGGCCGAGGCCGAATTCGAGCGCGACCGCCCCCAGCCCCAACAGGCCGAGGAACTGCCCAGCGCCCAGGAAGCACCCGCCGGCACGCTCAGCGCCGTAGCCCTGCCGCGCGAGCTGGCCGATCTGAATCAGCTATTGAACGACTGGGCAGCCCAGCCCGACGCGGAGCGCAGCGTGCTGGACGCCCTGCTCGGCCCCCGCCCCGGCGCCACGCGCTACGCCCAGCTGGCCTACAAGGCGCAGCTGCTGCCCCTGCTGGGCGACCCGCAGGCGGCGGTGCTACCAGGGGCAACCGGCGAGCTGGCGCGCCAACCCTGGCGCATCGCCTGGCAGCCCGAGGCTCAGGCCGTGGAACACCACCAGGTAGAGCTGCTCAGCCGCGGCCAGCTGCTCCCTGCTGCTTCAACTCCCTCCCCCCTTGGGGCTGAAGGCCGCGGCTCCAATTCCGCCAATGCGGAATTGGACGGCCTGAAGAGCGGCGGCGTCTCGCCGCCAGCACCGGGGCAGGGGTGGGGGCCAGCGACACCCGCGCCCCCAAGCCGGCAAGATGCCGGCGCTCCCAGCCCAGAGGAATTGAAGAATGGATGACGCCGCCCTGCTCATCGCCGAACTACTCGCCCGCCGCTGGCTGCCGCGCAACCACCGCCTGGTCAAGCGCGCGCTGGTGGACGCCGAACTGTTCGCCCAGGTCGAGCAGCGCCTGGCCCAGTCCGGCCTGCGCTTCATGGACAACATCTACGCCGACCATGTCAGCGTCGCCCTGCTACCAGCCGCGCAAAACGCCGTGCTGGGCGAGGCCGGCATCAACGCCAACAACAACCTGGAGCTGCCGCGCGACGCCCAGGCGCTGCTGATCGTGCTGTGGGCCCTCATCGTGCTACCCAAACGCGAGCGCCAGACCAGCCGCGTGCAAGAGGCCGACGCCGGCCAGAACGACTTCTTCCCCGGCGCCAAACCCCTGCCCCAGGCGGCCAGCGTCAGCCCCGTGCTGTCGTACAAGGCGCTGCTGGAAGACTACGGCCCGCAGCTGGGCAAAAAGCTGCGCCTGGACGCCAACCTCAAGCTGCTGGAGCGCCACGGCTTCATCATGCGCCGCCAGGACGAGATCGCCGAGGGGCCGCTGCTGGACGTGCTGCTGGACTACGACGTGCTGGCGCCGCGCATCCTCGACGGCGCGCTGGCGGATGTGCTGCTGCGCGAGCGGGCGGTGGCTGATCTCCTTGTCCCTCCGGGCACGGGCATCTAAACACTTATTAGTAGCGCAGAACGCTTGTTTTACGCGGGTTTCAACTCCCTCTCCCCCTTGGGGGAGAGGGTAGGGGTGAGGGGGTGATGGGCGCTACGTTGGTATAGGCCACCCTCACCCCACCCTCCCGCCAGCGGGAGAAGGAGAAATAGCCCCAAGGCCGCGCACATGTTGCGTGACGCCTCAAGATATTCATTTGACGGAATATTTCCTGGAGGGAATAATGACAACCAAATGGGAAGTGGAATACACCGACGAGCTTGGCGAATGGTGGGTCGATCTGACCGAGGCCGAGCAAGAGTCCATCGACGCTTCGGTTCGGCTTCTGGAGGAGAAGGGGCCGAACCTTGGATTCCCCCACAGCTCCGGCATCGAAGGGTCGAAACACAGCCACATGCGCGAGCTTCGCGTTCAGCACGAAGGCCGGCCGTACCGGGTTCTTTATGCGTTTGACCCGCGCCGTTGCGCCATCCTGCTGCTGGGCGGCGACAAGACGGGCGATGACCGTTGGTACGTCGTCCACGTACCGATAGCCGACAGGCTGTACGACACGCACATCGAGACTTTAAGAAAGGAAGGGCAGATCCATGGCTAAGAAATTCAGCGAATTGCGCGCCAAGATGTCGCCAGAGGCCCAGGCCCGTGCCGCCGCGCGCGCCGAGGCCATGCTCGTGCAAATGCAGCTGCAAGAACTGCGCAAGGCTCGGAATGTCACCCAGGTCGAGGTCGCCAAAGCCATGAGCGTAGAGCAAGCCGCCGTCTCCAAGCTGGAGCGCCGTGACGACATGTATATCAGTACGCTGCGCGAGTATGTGAAGGCACTGGGTGGCGAGCTGAAACTGGTGGCGTCGTTTCCCGATGCGGAGATTCAGGTGCACCCGTTTGATCTGGCGCATTGATCGGCTATTCGTATCTGTCAAAACCAATGTCAGCTGGCGCCGGACATCTTTTTGTTGCCGGCTTTGGCTTGGCAGACGCCGACACCGCTACTGGTCAGCCGCGATTACGACGGTCTCAAGAGCGCGCCAGAGTGGGGGCTGAATGTGTCGCACAAAAACAGGCCAGAGCTGGAGGCATTTCGTACGGAGCGGATGATTGCGCCCTTGTGCGCGTGACACGCATCTTGACAATGACCATACGACCCTATGCCGCAGCCGATCTGCCGGCGCTTGTGGCGCTGTTTACCGCCTCCGTGCATGAATTGGGTGCAGCACATTACGACAAAGCACAACGCTTGGCCTGGGCGCCGTTAACCCCGGATTTGGCAGCGTGGGCCCACCGTTTGGCAGAACTACACACCTGGGTTGCCGATGCTGATGGCGTGCTGACTGGTTTTATGGCTTATGCCGGCAACGGGCATATCGACCTGCTCTACACCGCGCCCGGCTTGCAGCGCTCAGGCGTTGCCACGCGGCTATACCAACAGGCTGAAAAGCAGTTGCGCGGCCAGGCCTTGTTCACCGAAGCCAGCCTGGTGGCCAAGCCGTTTTTTCTGCGGCAGGGCTTTCAGGTGGCAGAGGTGCAGTGGGTAGAGCGCCAAGGCGTCGTGTTGCAGCGGTTTTTGATGCGAAAACCAGTCCTGTAAGCTGGTTTGAAAAGTGATTAAATAGGGTTTAAACCCTTATCTGGTAAGCGTGCAAGGCTATAAATAATAGAGTATCCGTGTGCTTCTGGATGAACCTGCAAACCGAGTACGACATGCGCGTGACCGACCGTGCCCTGCACGACAAAATCGCCGCCAGAATTCGCGTTTTTCAGCCGCACGCTGCGGTGTGAATCCAGGATATCGACCACGGTATATACTGGTTCCAATGTTTTCTCCTCCAGGGAGCTGCCCGCCATGCAAACCGCCAAGCTGTTCACCAATGGCCGCAGCCAGGCCGTGCGCCTGCCGGCGCAGTTCCGCTTCGAGGGCAACGAGGTTTTCATCCGCCGCGACCCGCTGACGGGCGACGTCGTCCTCTCCAGCCGCTCGGGTTGGACTTCATGGGACGAATTCCTCGCCCAGCGCGACACGGACGCCGTGCCCGCCGACTTCCTGGCCGACCGCCAGCAGCCGCCCCAGCCCGCGCGCGTATCGCTTGAAGCAGACCCGCAGGACGCTGGCGCATGACGCCACGCTACATGCTGGATACCAATATCGCCAGCTATCTGCTGCGCGGCAGCCATCCGCAACTGGAGCAGCGGCTGCGGCGTGAAAGCGTGGCCGCCATCTGCATCTCCGCCGTCACCCGTGCCGAGCTGCGCTACGGCGTGGCGCGCCTGCTGCCCGCCGCCACCCGGCTGGAGCGCGAGGTCGAACGGTTCCTGCAAGGCATCACCGTGCTGCCCTGGGAAGCCGCCGCCGCCGACGCCTACGGCCCCGTGCGCGCCGCCCTGGAACGCAAGGGCACGCCCATAGGCTCACTCGACACCCAGATCGCCGCCCATGCGCTGGTCGCCAATCTCACCATCATCACCCACAACAGCGCCGAATTCCGCCGCGTGCCTGGTCTGCGGGTGGAGGACTGGGTGGCAGCCGACAGGCTGTACGACACGCACATCCAGTCTTTGAGAAAGGAAGGGCAGATCCATGGCTAAGAAGTTCAGCGAATTGCGCGCCAAGATGTCGCCAGAGGCCCAGGCCCGTGCCGCAGCACGCGCCGAGGCCATGCTCGTGCAAATGCAGTTGCAAGAGCTGCGCAAGGCCCGGAACGTCACCCAGGTCGAGGTTGCCAAGGCCATGAACGTGGAGCAAGCCGCCGTCTCCAAGCTGGAACGCCGTGAGGACATGTACGTCAGCACCTTGCGCGAATATGTGAAGGCGCTGGGCGGAGAGTTGAAACTGGTAGCATCGTTTCCTGATGTTGAAATTCAGGTGCACCCGTTTGAGCTGGCGCATTGATTGGCTATTCGTGTCTGCCAAAATCAATTGGAATCCGACCCCAATTACAGTGCCACCGTTCAAATAAGTCATTGATTTGGCTTGTAAAATAGTGACAACGCCGTTGCGAGATTGGCATATTCATACGTTTCGCCAAAAGAGTCTTTATTTAGTAACACACGGCCAAACGGAGCGCAAGGCTTTTGTTACGATTGTGTTTGCTGAAGTACTCCACTGTTCAGGATGACCCTTCATGTAATTGAATACAACCTGCTTCACTTGTTTTACCGTTGCTTTATCAGTAAGGCAAATTTGATTTCCTGCCACGGAGTCATGCACGCCGAGTATATAACCAGTAACCATGCCAACATTATAAGTTGCGTCACCGCGCATGTCCTCTTCTAGCATCTGCATAAGTTCGGTAGAAGTCCAAAATCCTGCAAATACCGTTGTGCTATTAAACAAGAGGGCAGCATGAATTATAATCATTAATAACTTTTTCATTGTGAATTTTGACTTGGTTTATGCAATTATGCAGATAAAATCATCCATCTTAAACATGCTAGGCATACACAATGCCATGTTTATTAACAAGGTCAAATGCAACGCTAGCGAGCGCGAGCCAACCAAGAATTGCCACTCGTGTACGCCACAGGATCACTGGCCAACGCACTTGCTGAACGCCTAACAACTGAAGGGCATTGATGTGCCTCTTATACCCCCCGACATTATCACCCCATGCAATAATTAGGAAAACGATACTTATCCAGGAAAAAAATGGAGAGAGATCCAACCCAACGCACGCAAGCGCGCAGCCAAAGCCAGTAACTCCAAGAACTTGGTTGGTATGCACAAAATAGTTTTCTAGTTGCGTGAGCGCTGATCTACATGGATTTGTAAATATTTCTTGTTGCATAATTTTGATAAATTTTTCATTATATATATAAATCAAGTAAGGCAATAAACCAACCATCTCCATCTGAACTTTTCGGTGAATTTCGACAGACTCAGGGTGAATTAAGTAAAATCCATAACGCTTGAAACCACTAAACGTTATCGATTGTATAGTCAGTTGCCTGAATGTGCAACACATTCGGTAACATTCGCAAACAGCCCGGCTCTTCGTCATTTCGTGTGGATCCCAACACCGACAATTGCTCCCTCGCACAGCACTAAGTAGGTCAGAAGAAAGATGCAAACTGGCATGACAGCAGGAACGGGGATCGAGGGGTTGTTCACCACGGCGCTGGGCCTGCAGCCGCCCTGGGAAGTGGTGCAGGTGCAGCTGGACACGGCCCGCCGGCGCATCGACTTTGAAGTGCGCTGCTCCGCCAAACGTCTCTCTTGTCCGCACTGCGGCCTGGCCGAGCAAGGCATCCACGACCGGCTGCGCCGCTCCTGGCGCCACCTGGACTTCTTTCAATACGAAGCCTGGCTGCACGCCGACGTGCCGCGCGTGGCCTGCTCGGGCTGCGGCAAGACGGCGCAGGTGGCCGTTCCCTGGGCCCGGGAAGGATCTGGCTTTACCGCCTTGTTTGAAGCGCTGGCCCTGTCGCTGTGCGCACAGATGCCGGTACGCCAGGCCGCCGAGCTTCTGCGCTGCTCGGACAAGCAGTTGTGGCTGCGCATCGAGCACTACGTCGGGCAGGCCCGCCAGAGCGACGACATGAGCGGCGTGCGCCATATCGGCATCGACGAGACCAGCCTGCGCAAGGGGCACAACTACATCACCGTGGTGCATGACCTGGATGCCAAGCGGCTGCTGTTTGCCACCGAAGGGCGCGACCATGAAACGGTGCACGCCTTCGTGCAGGACTTGCAGGCGCACAAGGGCGACCCAGCCAAGATCGAGCATGTCTGCCAGGACATGAGCGCCGCCTACCTCAAGGGGGTGAGCCAGGCACTGCCCCAGGCGGCCATCAGCTATGACCGCTTTCACGTGGTGGCCCTGGCCGGTCAGGCCATGGACGAGGTGCGCACCAGCGAGTGGCGCAGCCACCCCAAGGCGGTGGCAGAGGTCTTTGGAGACAAGGACAGCGAAACCCGCAAGGGCTTGATGTGGGGCATGCGCAAGAACCCCCAGGGCTGGACGGCCAAGCAAGCCGCCGCCATGCACTGGCTGCAGCGCTCGCATCTTCAGTCTGCGCGCGCCTGGCGCATGAAGATGAGTTTGCGTGAGGTGTACGCCAGGGCGCGTCAACACAACGACTCGGGCAGCGCGCAGCTTGACCTCAAGCGCTGGCTGGGCTGGGCCAGGCGCAGCCGCTTGAAGCCCTTTGTGCGCCTGGCCAAGACGATCACCGAACACTTCGATGGCGTGGTGCGGGGAATGCTGGACAACCGCTCCAATGCCTATGTGGATGCCATGAACGGCCTGCTGCAGCAGGTCAAGCGGGCGGCCCGGGGCTTTCGCACGGCCAAGAACTTCATTGCGATTGCGCACCTGCGCATGGGACAGCTCAAGGACTTGCCCGGCAATCCCTTCAAGGCTGCGGCTCCTCGCAATGCCGAGAGCTACCACCATGCATGTTGATGACGTGTCAGATTCCACACGAATCGACGAAGAGCCAACAGCCCGAGTGATCTAAACCATGACGTACGACACAAAAAAACCAAGGGGAGCACATCCCAGACTACCTCACCTACTCCCTCTTCGGGCGGGATGGGTGGGGCAGAGTGGTTAACGCCTTGATGCCGCGAAGTTGCTAGTGCTCCCGACCATCTCCCCAACCTTCCCCACAGGCGGAAGGAGCCTGAGATATTTCGTTAGGCTCTTTTCGCGAAACGTATTGATATGGTGGTTGAAGCAGAAAAATTGTCTTGTTGATCATGGACTTACACGACCTCAACCGTCACAGCGTCACCGTTTACACAAGTCATTGATTTGACTTGTGAAGTTGCGGGAGCGCGATCGCAGGGCTGGCATATCCATACGTTTCGCTAAAAGAGCCTTTCGTTAATCAGGTGTTTTTCGTCTCAGAATGACAGAAGCGTCAGTGTTCCACCTCCAAACCCTAGAACTCGTCCACTGGGACTACTGCCAGCGCGTCTCCCTGCCGCTGGACGCCTCCATCATCACCATCGCCGGCCCCAATGGCTCGGGCAAGACCACCCTGCTGGACGGCATGCGCACGCTCTTGGGCCTGCGCTGCTCGGCGCCGCGCGACTACCGCACCTATGCGCGCCACGCGGGCGCGCAGACCGCCTGGCTGCGGGCGGTGGTGGATAACCGGCCGACCAACCGGCAGACCTCCAGCCGGCCGTTTGCGCGGCGGCTGCTGTACGGCGACCAGGTGACGCTGGCCTGTCGCATCGACAAGAACGGCGGCGACTGGCAGCGGCGCTACTGCCTGCTGGACGGCGACCAATCCATTGAGCAGCTGCGCGATACGCCCGAGAAAGACCTGGGCTTCATGGGCGTGGAGGCCTGGGGCCGGGTGCTGGCATCGGCCGGCCTGTCGCCGGCGATTGCGCGCGTGCTGTCGCTGGAGCAGGGGCAGACCGACCGGCTGTGCGAGCTCAGCCCGCGCGAGCTGTTGCGGCTCGTCTTCGACGTGTTTGGCGACCAGCAGGTGCTGGACGCCTACGACCAGGCGCGCGAGCACCAGCAGCAGCTGGCGCGCGAGATGGCCCAGGCCGAACGCGAGCTAGACCACAGCCGCGCCCAGCTGGCCGAGCTGCACAACCGCGTGAGCAGCTACAAGAGCTGGCAGCTGAAGCTGGCCGAGCGCGAGCGCCTGGCCACCGAGGTGCTGCCCGTGCTGGGCTGGTGGGGCGAGCGCGAGGGGCTGGTCAAACAGTCGCGTGAGCTGCGCCGGCACAAGGCGCAGCACCGGGCGGCTTTGGCCGAGCAGGCGGTGCAGAACAAGCGCCTGCTGCATCTGCTGGATGAAAGCGCCCGCGCCGAGCAGGAGGCCGAGCGCCTGCGCACCGAGCGCGACCAGGCGCACGCCGCGCTGCAAGCGGCCACGCGCCACGAGTCGCCGCTGGAAAAGCTGGCGCAGCGCGAGCAGGAGCTGCTGGCCCTGGTGGACAAGGGCAGCAATGCCGATGAGCTGCAGGCGCACCTGAGCAGCCTGCAGGACAAGGAGGCCGCGCTGCAGGACGAGCGCTCCACCCTGGGCCAGCGGCGCAAGCTGGCCGCCGCCGCCCTGGCCGCGCTGGAGGGCCAGAGCCTGCCGCCGCTGCCACCCGAGGCGCTGCGCTTTCGCAAGGCGCTGACCAGCCAAGGCATAGGCCACCGCTTCGTCGCCGAGGTGGTGGAGGTGGTGGATGAGCGCTGGCGCGCCGCCATCGAGGGCGTGCTGCGCGGCCATCGCTGGGTGGTGCTGCTGGACAAGGCCGGCGACCTGGCCGAGGCCTGGGAGCTGGGCGAGCGCGAGCGCTACCGCCACTACATCGTCGAGCCAGGCAGCGTGGCCGGCAAGGGCGATCCCGGCACGCTGCTGGAGCACGTGAAATTCACCGCCCCCGTGCCACGCTGGCTGGTGCAGCAGCTGCAGAACCTGCGCTGCGTGGCCGACCCGCGCGAGGGCAAGCGCCTGGGCGGCCAGTGGATCACGCCCCAGGCGTACATGCACGACGGGCGCGGCGCAAGATCGATGTGGGTGGAGGCGCACGAGCACCAGTTCGGCGCCAGCGCCGTGCAGGCGCGCCGCACGGCGGCCGAGCGCGAACTGGCGCGGCTGGACGCGCAGCTGGCGCCGGTGCTCGATGAGCTGATGGCCATCAAGCGCCAGATGGCCGACACCAAGAACGCCCTGGCCGGCCACAGCGCCGCCGAGGAGCTGGCGCGGCGCAGTGAGGAATTTGCCCAGGCGCGCGCCGACCTGCCCGCCGCCAAGCAGGCGCGCATAGCGGCCGGCCAGCTGTGGCAACGGCTGGAGCAGGAGGCGACGCGCGCCCACGACCGGCAGCGCGCCTTTGCCGACGAGCACAAGCGGCTGGAGGGGCACCTGCAGCGCGCCCGCGGCGACAGCGAGCGCGCGGCCCAGGACTGGAGCGCGCGCCGGCGCCAGCAGCAGGGCGCCGTGGCGCGCAGCCAGCAGCAGCGCGCGCAATTCCCGGCGCGCTGGATCGCACCCGCGCAGATTGCCACCCTGGTCGATGAATACCTGAACGACACCCAGGCGCGCCTGCGCCTGCACGCCGTGGAACAAGAGCTAAGCCAGGGCCAGTGGGAGCAGGACGCCACCGTGGAGGAGCGCCACCGGCGCATGGACGTGACCGTGCGCGAGCAGGCCGCCAGCCTGTCGGATCACCAGGTAAAGAATGCCCAGGCCGCCACGGCCGTGCTGAACGCGCGCGAGAGCTATATCGAGGTGCTGCGCAGCACCGTGCGGCGCTACCGCAAGAACATTCAGGAGCTGGGGCAGCTGGCCGGCGTGGAGGTGGCGGCTGAACTGCCACTCTTGGAAAACAACGACCAGGTGCTGGCCCAGGCCGGGCTGAAGGTGCACTTCGCCTTCGACGGCAAGGGCAGCATAGGGCTGAACGACGGCGAGGCCTCAGGCGGCCAGCAGGTCATCAAGTCGCTGATCCTGCTGGTGGGCCTGCTGAAGGACGAGGAAAGCGGCTCGGGCGGCTTTGTCTTCATCGACGAGCCGTTTGCCCACCTGGACGTGCGCAACATCCAGCTGGTGGGCCACTTTTTGCGCAGCACGCGCGCGCAGTACGTGCTGACGACGCCGATCACGCACAACCTGGAAGTTTTTGAGCCGGCCGAAATCACCCTGGTGACAAGCAAGAAGCCGCGCGAGGCGCGCTGGGCGCCACCGATCGCCGTGGCCAAGCGGCGCGGGGTGCCGGAGCTGAAGCCCATAGCCGCGTGAGCTGCCAGCCGCCGACGGCCTTAACCGTGGCGCAGCCAAGTATCAAAACAGGGTGAAGCCTCTCAGCCTACTGATCCGGCCCTTTGATGTATCAACTACCGTTCAGGCTGAGCTTGTCGAAGCCCTTCGACAAGCTCAGGGCGAACGGTTAAAACTTCACCGGGCCGGAGCAATAATTCCGGCAATTGACCGCTAGTGACCCTCAGGAAGTTCTTGTGAACATTGAGTTTCATCACTTCGGCACAGTTCACCTGGAAGGTGACAGCGCTATGCACCCGCCAGCACCATACTCGGCGCGCCATGCGGTGTTGTTCGTCCTTGCGCATAGGGGTGCGCTGCGTTCTCACCCTTGCAGGGCGCGGCCTTGCCGCAGGCAAGTCCCGTTCACGCTGTCCAAAGGCGCGCAGGCGCCTTTGGAGTCGCAGCGTTCACCCTTGCCTGGCACGCCGATCACGGCACTGGTGGGCGCATCCAACCAGATTTAGGCTCAGGCGGCCAGAAGCCGGGGCGTCGTGGCGGCCGGCAGCGCCCCGGGCCTTGGATTTTCGGCCAGGCGGAACTGCGAAATCGCCGCAAGCAGCTCCTGGGCCTGTCTTTTCAGCGCCTCGGCCGCGGCCGCGCTTTCCTCGACCAGCGCCGCGTTCTGCTGCGTCGCCTGGTCCATCTGCGTGATCGCCTCGCCGACCTGGGCCACGCCGGCGCTTTGCTCGCCGCTGGCCGCGCTGATCTCGCCCATGATGTCGGTCACGCGCCGTATCGCAGTCACCACTTCGCTCATGGTCGCGCCGGCCTGGTCTACCTGGCCCGTGCCCTGCCGCACCCGCTCCACGCTGGCCGTGATCAGTTCCTTGATCTGCTTGGCTGCCTCGGCGCTGCGCTGCGCCAGGCTGCGCACCTCGCCGGCCACCACGGCAAAGCCACGGCCCTGCTCGCCGGCACGCGCCGCCTCCACGGCGGCGTTCAACGCCAGGATGTTGGTCTGGAAGGCGATGCCGTCGATGACGCCGATGATGTCGGCGATCTTGCTGCTGCTGTCGTTGATGCCCTTCATCGTGTCCACGACTTGGGACACGACCTCGCCGCCCCGGGCCGCGACAGTGGAGGCGGTCAACGCCAGCTGATTGGCCGCGCGCGCATTGTCGGCATTTTGGCGCACGGTGGCGCCAAGCTGCTCCATCGACGCCGCGGTTTCCTCCAGCGCAGAGGCCTGGCTTTCGGTGCGCCCCGACAGGTCGGCATTGCCCTGGGCGATTTCGCTGGACGCATGGGTGATTTCGACGGCCGCGCCGTGCACCTGGGTCACCAAGCCGCGCAGGCTGGCGCGCATGCGCACCAGTTCGGCCATCAGCCCATGCGGCGCATCATGTTCGGCTGCGGCGCTGAGGTCACCCTCGGCCACCCGCCCGAGCGCCCGGCGCGCCTCGGCGGGCTCGCCGCCCAGTTCCAGGCGCAGCGTGCGCACCATGACCACGGTCAGGGCGGCTGCCGCCAATGCCGCGAACAAGGCCACGGCAGCCGCGATGCGCTGCATGCGCTCGGCCTGTGCCTGGGTGCTGCGGTGCACCTCATCGGCGGTGGCGCGTGCGCCCTCGATCTGCTGCAGCAACGCCGAGCGCAGCGCACGCCAGGCCGGCGTTTCAAGGCTGTTCAACGCCTGCGCCGCCGCCGCAGGGTCGCTGCGCGCCTGGTCACGTACCTGACCCTGGATAGCGACCTGGGCCGCGCGCAGTTGCTTTATCGGCAGCAGCGCGGCCTCCATCGGCGTGCCACGCGCCAGCGCCAGCGTGGCCTCGTAGGCCTTGTCGAAAGCCTGGTGCGAGGCCTTGAGGTTGTCGTAGGCCTTGGTGTTGGCCGGGTCGAGCACGATGTTGCGCAGTGCCTGGCCCGACTGCAGACCCTGGGCGTAGAGTTCGGACAGCCCGGCCGCCGCGGCCTGCTCGGTACCTATGTAGCGGCTGAAATCGGACTGCGTGCGCATCAGTCCCCACAGGCTGATGACCAGGGCCAGCACGAACAGGCCAGCCGGCACGATGGTGCAAAGAATCAAACGGGAAGTGAATCGCATCGGGGGGTGTCTCTCGCAACCTGCGACCTGCCGCAGGCCCGCAGCAAAAATAAGTTACGAGTAATGTAACAAAAAGATGCACCGAATTAGGTAAGAAAAAACCCTTGCTCGTCCAGGGGGCCGGTGTGTCTTTTTCCACGCTGCGGGCCTTGGCTGCCCTTCAAGCGCAGTCGTGGCCAGCAACGCCTGGTGCGCGCCAGCCTACCGCGCGCGGTTCGCCAGGCACGTTCAGGCAGGCATGGCCGCGATCACCTGCGCCACGGCGGCTGTGAGGCGCTTGGCGTAGGGCACGTGCAGGAACTCGTTCGGCCCGTGGGCGTTGCTCTTGGGGCCGAGCACGCCGCAGACCATCATTTGTGCCTTAGGAAAGCCCTGGCTCAGCATGTTCATCAGTGGAATCGTGCCGCCCTGGCCTATGTAGCCGCAGGGCGCGCCGAAGTGGGCCTGGCTGGCGGCGTCCAGCGCCTGGGCGAACCAGGGGCTGATGGCCGGGGCGTTCCAACCGCTGGCGGCGTGGTCGGGCGCGAAGGTCACGCGCGCCTGGTAGGGGGCGTTGTCTTCCAGCAGGGTCTTGAGCTGCTGCGCGCTGGCGGCGGCGTCCACCAGCGGCGGCAGGCGCAGGCTGAGCTTGAAGGCGGTGTAGGGGCGCAGCACGTTGCCGGCGTTTTGCAGCGTGGGAAAGCCCTCGGCGCCGGTGACGCTCAAGGTGGGCTCCCAGGTGCGGCGGATCAGCGCCTGCACCGGGTCGGTGGTGGTGGGCAGGGCGAACAAGGTGCTGCCGCCGCAGTCGTGCTGCGCCCAGGGGAAGCGCTTGTACACCTCGTCGCCCAGGATGGCGGCCGTGGCGCGCGCCTGGGCCAGGCGGTCGGCGGGCACCTGGCAATGAAAGCTCGCGGGCAAGAGGCGGCCGGTGGCGCTGTCTTCCAGCCG
>JAFEES010000574.1 GCA_018240995.1 Pseudomonadota bacterium
ACAACGCCGCCGCAGCCGAGACAAGCGCCCGGCGCGAGCATCGTTTCAGCATCGCCGCCGCCGCCGCTTGGCGGATGACCGTGCGACGCGACCAACTTGAAGAGCGCGGCAACGGCGTCAGGGCACGGCATGGCCCATTGTGCACAGGTGCAGAGTTGCAACGGTGCGGCGGTGCCGTTGTGCGCATCGGCTTTTGTCCTTGCTTGTCGCTGTGCCCTTGTGCACGTTTGCAAGTGTGCGATTCGGAGAGGGTGCACATGCAAACCATAGCCATCACGATCAACAAGGGCGGCGTCGGCAAAACGACGCTGACCAAGAGCCTTGCGACCGCCGCGACCGCTGCCGGTTTCAACGTCGTCATGCTCGACATGGACACCCAGCAGAACGCCGAAAGCTGGTCGAAGCGTCGCGCGAGCCAGCAGGGCAAGCCGTTGCCGCTGGCACGCTTCACGACCGAAGCCGACCTGGCCGACGAGCTGGCCAAAGCCAAGCGGGCAGGGTGCGACCTCGCCTTTATCGACACGCCGCCCGGACGCAGCAGCGAAGCCCTGGCCGCCGTCGAGGCTGCCGACGTCGTTCTTATCCCGTTCTGGAACGACCAGGATGCCTACGAAGGCGTGCTCCGCACGTCGAGCATGTTGCGGCGCATGGGCAAGCGCGGCTTCGGCATCCTCAACTTCGCGACTCCGAACAGCCGCAGCCACGAGGACACGGCGCGCGCTGTGCTCGAAACGATAGGCCTGCCAATGGCACCCGTCGTGCTGCATCGCTATGACGCGCATCGGCTCGCCAGCATCAAGGGCCTGACGGCGCAGGAGAACGAGCCTGACGGTGTCGCCGCGACCGAGGTGGAATTGCTGTGGGATTGGCTCGCTGCCATCCTGCAAATGGGCACAGGTGCAACTGTGCACAAAAAGGGAGAAGTGGCATGAGCGGCGCACGCAAGAGCAAGGCGGCGGACTTCCTGCAGAACATGGCGCACGAGCTACAGACGGAGCCTCCTGCGCCCGTGCGACAGATGGACGAGGGGAAGGGGCAGGCCGCGCCATCCCGCGCAGGCCTCAAACACATTGGCGGCTACTTCGCCGTCGAGACGGTCGAGAAGGTCGCCGTGCTCCGCGCCAGGCTTAGCCTCGATAATTCCCAGTTGTTGAAGCAGGCCATTGATGACCTGTACCTGAAGCACGCCGCGAAGCGCGCCTTCGGCGACCTTTAGCGGCTTGTGACCGGGCCAGCTTGGCTGTGCCGTAACTGTGCCGTGGTAGGCCTGGGGTGCGGGGTGGCAAGCGCCGCAAGTGATTGATTTCAAACGACTTACCGAATGCGGCAACGGGCTACGAACCAAGGGGTCGTGGGTTCGATTCCTGCCAGCCGCACCAAACGCAAAGCCCTGAAGTTGAAAGACTTCAGGGCTTTTTCGTTTGTGCATCATGGGCGCATGAGCAAAGCCTTCACCAAAGAATCAGACACCGAGGACGAAGAACCCGCCCTGCCCGCCATACCGGCCGGCGGCAAAAACTACATCACGCCCGGCGGCTATGCCCGGCTGCGCGCAGAGCTGCTGTCGCTCATTGACGATGAGCGCCCCAAGGTGGTGGACGTAGTGCACTGGGCGGCGAGCAATGGCGACCGCTCGGAAAACGGTGACTACCTGTATGGCAAGAAGCGGCTGCGCGAGATCGACCGGCGTATCCGCTTCCTGACCAAACGCCTGGAGATCGCCGAGGTGGTCGATCCGTCGGTGCACGCGGGCAGCGACCAAGTCTTCTTCGGCGCCACCGTAACCTACGTAGACGACGAAGACGTGGAACGCACGGTGACCATACTCGGCGTGGACGAGGCGGACAACGCCCGCCAGCAGATCAGCTGGATCTCGCCCGTGGCGCGCGCCCTGCTCAAGGCCCGCGAGGGCGACGAGGTGGCGCTGCAAACGCCGGCCGGAATGCGCAGCCTGGAAATCCTGTCGGTGCGCTATCCCGACCCGCAGTAAGGCGATTCAGACCAGCTGCGGCAGCACGCGGAAGGCGCGCAGCACGGGCTGCGCACGGCGCAGGGTGCGCAGCACGGCCTCCACATGGGCCAGGTCGCGCACGGTGACGACAAAGCGCAGATCCGTGGTGTCCAAGGCGTCGTCCATGTCCACGCGCACGATGTCCGCCTCGCAGCTCGCGAACTCGGCCGCGATGCGTGCCAGCACGCCCTTGCCATTGGCCACCGTGACGGTGATGCCGGTCTCGAAGCTGCGCGTGGGCTCATCCGCCCAGTCCACGGCGATGAAGCGCTCGCCATCCTTGTTCTGCAGCTTCTTGGCCACCGCGCATTGCGCGTGGTGCACCACCAGCCCCTCACCGCGCCCCAAATAACCCACGATGGGGTCGCCCGGCACCGGGCGGCAACAGCTGGCGTATTGCACCGAGGCGCTTTCGCTGCCGTCGAGCGTGATGCTGCCTTGCGACACATGCTCGTGCGCGCCATAGCGCTCGCGCGTGAGCAGCAGGGCATCGGGCCGTTGTCCGTCTTCCGACAGCAAGACCACCAGCCGCTTGGCGATGATGTTCGCGATGCGCTTGCCCAGGCCAATGTCGGTCATCAACTCGGCGCGGGTCTTGCTGCCGGTAAAACGCAGCAGCTTGTCCCAGATGGCGGCATGCTCCTGGGTATCGGGCAACTGCTCCATGCCCTCGGCGCGCAGCGCCTGGGTCAGCAGCTTTTCGCCCAGATCCGCCGATTCGCTTTGCGCCAGGGTCTTTACGTAATGGCGGATCTTGGAGCGCGCACGCCCGGTGCGCACAAAGGCCAGCCAGGCAGGGTTGGGCTTGGCGTCATCGGCGGTAATGACTTCCACCACGTCGCCATTCTTGAGCTCGGTGCGCAGCGGCACCTGTTCGTCATTGATCCTCACGGCCGTGGTTCTGTCGCCCACGTTGCTGTGGATGGCGTAGGCAAAGTCCACCGCCGTGGCGCCGCGCGGCAGGGCCAGGATCTGGCTTCTGGGCGTGAACACATAGACCGCGTCGGGAAACAGATCCACCTTCACGTGATCCCAGAACTCCGCCGCATCGCGCGTCTCGTTCTGAATGTCGAGCAGGGATTGCAGCCACTTCGTGCCCATGCGCTCGGCCTCGGCACCGCTGGCGTCCTGCGCCTTGTAGAGCCAGTGCGCCGCCACGCCGGCCTCGGCCACGACATGCATCTCCTCGGTACGGATCTGGAACTCGATATTCAGCCCCGCCGGCCCGACCAGGGTGGTGTGCAGCGACTGGTAGCCGTTGAGCTTGGGAATGGCGATATGGTCCTTGAACTTGCCCGGCGCCGGCTTGTACATCTGGTGCAGCACGCCCAGGGCCGTGTAGCAGTCGGTCACCGACGGCACGATGACGCGAAAGCCATACAGGTCGCTCACCTGGGCAAAGCTCAGGTTTTTCAGGCTCATCTTCTGGTGGATGGCGTACAAGGTCTTTTCGCGCCCTGCCAGGCGCACCGGCATGCCCACGCGGGCAAAGGCCCCATCCACATCGGCCTGCACCTTTTGCACGATGTCACGGCGGCGGCTGCGCGACTTGTTCACGGCCTTGGCCAGCGTGGCGTAGCGCCAGGGGTGTAGGTGGCGAAAGGCCAGGTCTTGCAACTCGCGATAGGTCTGGTTCAGGCCCAGGCGGTGCGCGATGGGGGCGTAGATCTCCAGCGTCTCGGACGAAATGCGGCCCCATTTGCTGCGCGGCATGTCCGACAGCGTGCGCATGTTGTGCGTGCGGTCGGCCAGCTTGATGAGGATGACGCGCACGTCGCGCGCCATGGCCAAAAGCATCTTGCGAAATGACTCGGCCTGGTTTTCCTCACGCGTGTTGAATTGCAGCTTGTCGAGCTTGGTCAGGCCATCGACAAGTTCCGCCACCGGGGCGCCAAAGCGCTCGACCAGGTCGGCCTTGGTAATGCCGCAGTCTTCCATGGCATCGTGCAGCAGCGCCGCCATGAGCGCCTGCACGTCCAGCTTCCAGCTGGCGCACAACGCGGCCACGGCGATAGGGTGCGTGATGTAGGGCTCGCCGCTGTTGCGCAGCTGGCCCAGGTGGGCCGTGTCGGCATAGCGGTAGGCCTGGCGCACCAGCTCGATACTGGGGGCGTCAAGGTAGTCGAGCTTTTCCAGCAGCGCCGCAAAGCTTGCCGCCGCGGCGTTCGCCACCGCTGCCGACGCATTGCCAGCCACTGCAGACCCCGGCTGCGCGCCGGCTGCAACTGCTTTGTTGAACCCACCATTCATGGCGCAACTGTAACTTGCCCTGGCCATGGGCTGTGCCGGGGCAAAAAAAAGCACCGCTTCTGCGGTGCTTTTTTTGCCATACGGCAACAATGCTCGGCGCTGATCAGCCTGGAACCTTCTTGAGCATCTCCAGGCCCACCTTGCCGGCGGCGATTTCACGCAGCGCCGTCACGGCCGGCTTGTTACGGCTCTCGATCTTGGGAGCGTGGCCCTGGCTGAGCATGCGGGCGCGGTAGGTGGCGGCGAGCACCAGCTGGAAACGGTTGGGAACCTGCTCAAGGCAGTCTTCCACGGTAATGCGGGCCATGGGTATTCTCCGGGGGAAATCAGGGGATGTTGAGCGATTCGAAGGTCTCGGCCCGGGCGCGGCGCTGTGCGGCGTACTTCAGGCGCTGGGCGTGAACAATGGTCTTCAGGTCGAAAAGCGCTCGTTCAAAGACCTCGTTGATTATAACGAAGTCGAACTTGCAGGCCTCGGCCATCTCCCGGGCGGCGTTCTTCAGGCGCAGGTCGATCACGTCGGCGGCGTCTTCGCCGCGCCGCTCCAGGCGCGAGCGCAACTCGTCCCAGCTCGGCGGCAGGATGAAGATCAGCACCGCATTCACGAAGGCCTGCTTGATCTGCAGTGCGCCCTGGTAGTCGATCTCCAGCACCACGTCGGCGCCCTGGGCCACGCGCTCCTCGATGGCCTTGCGCGAGGTGCCGTAGCGCCGCCCGTGCACGTTGGCCCATTCGACGAAGCCATTCGCCGCCACCATGGCGTCGAACTCCTGCTCGGAGACGAAGAAATACTCGCGCCCATGTTTTTCCTGCCCGCGCGGCGCGCGCGTGGTGTGCGACACCGAGGGCTGCACGCGGGCATCGAGCTCCATCAAGGCCTTGACCAGGCTGGACTTGCCCGCCCCGCTGGGAGCCGAGACTACAAACAAATTTCCTGGGTAATCCATAGTAGATAAGCGCTAGGCGCTATCAAAATCATTGTTATTCGATGTTTTGCACCTGCTCGCGCATCTGCTCGATCAGCACCTTCATGTCCACGCTGATGCGCGTGAGATCCATGGCCGCGGACTTTGAGCCCAGGGTGTTGGCCTCGCGGTGCAGCTCCTGGATCAGGAAGTCCAGGCGCTTGCCGACCTCGCCCCCCTTTTTCAGCAGGCGCTCGATCTCATCGAGGTGCGACTGCAGCCGTGTAATCTCCTCGGCCACGTCGATGCGGATGGCGAAGGCCGTGGCCTCGGACAGGGCCCTGTCCTGCGCCGCCTCTGGAACGGCGGCGCCCTCGGCCAGCTGCATGGCCTCGCGCCAGCGCTCCATGAAGCGCTGGCGCTGCTGCTCCACCAGCTGCGGCACCAGCGGGCCGGCCTGCCGGGCCAGGGCGCGCAGTTGCTTGAGACGATCCAGCAGCATGACCACCAGGCGCTCGCCCTCGCGCTCGCGCGCCGCCACCATGTCGGCCAGCGCGCGCTCGGCCAGCTCCAGCGTCGGCGCGCTCCAGTCCTGCTCGGGGGCGCCGGCATTGGCGCACAGGCGCAGCGCCTCGGCCACGCTCAGCGGCGCGGCACCGGGCAGCCAGGAGCGCACGGCATCCTGCAGCGCTTCGACACGCTGCAGCAGCCGGGGCGTGGGTTCGGCCAGCGCGGCGGCATCGGTGCTGTCCACAAAGGCGCGCAGCTCCACCTTGCCGCGCTTGAGCTGCTGCGTGAGCAACGCGCGCAGTGCGGGCTCCTGGGCGCGCAGCTCGTCGGACAGGCGCAGGGACAAGTCCAGAAAACGGCTGTTGACGGAGCGTATTTCCAGACCCAGGCGACGCGCATTGCCCGGGCCGCCCTCCCCTGCAGCGGCTACGGCGAGCTGCACGCTGGCGTATCCGGTCATGCTGTAAACTGCCATAGGACTTTTCGGTAGTTGGTTGCTTGCAAACCGGCGATTATCCGGCCTCCAGCCCCGCACGCGCGCCCATGTCAAAAATCAAACCCGCTCCGCTGCCCCCCGACACCGCCATTGGCGGCTATCGCGTGGTGCGCAAGCTGGCCGCGGGTGGCTTTGGCGTGGTCTACCTGGCCAAGGACGCGCAGGGCCAGCAGGTGGCCATCAAGGAATACCTGCCCGCGTCGCTGGCCGCGCGCACCGCGGGCGAGCTGCTGCCCCAGGTGCAGCCCGAGAAGCTGTCGCTGTACCGCCTGGGCCTGAAGAGTTTTTTTGAAGAGGGCCGCTCGCTGGCGCAGATCTCGCACGCATCGGTGGTGAGCGTGCTGAATTTCTTCCGCGAGAACGAAACCGTGTACATGGTGATGAACTACCTGGAGGGCGCGTCCCTGCAGGACTTCATCATCACCGCGCGCGACCTGAAGGCCGAGAAGGTGTTCCGCGAGTCCACCATTCGCTCGCTGTTCGACGAGGTGTTGCGCGGCCTGCGCATCGTGCACCAGCACAAGATGCTGCACCTGGATATCAAGCCGGCCAACATCTTCATCACCGACGACAACCGCGCGGTGATGATCGACTTTGGCGCCGCGCGCGAGGTGTTGTCCAAGGAGAGCAACTTCATCCGCCCCATGTACACGCCGGGCTTTGCCGCGCCCGAGATGTACCGGCGCGACGCGCAGATGGGGCCGTGGACCGACATCTACGCCATTGGCGCCTGCATCTATGCCTGCATGCAGGGCTTTCCGCCGGCCGAGGCCCCGCAGCGCCAGGAGAAGGATCGCCTGACGCTGGCGCTGAACAAGCTGCGCGGCATTTATTCCGACAACCTCATCGAGGTCGTGGAGTGGTGCATGGCGCTCGATCCGCTGTCGCGCCCGCAGTCGGTGTTTGCGCTGCAAAAGGAGCTCAGTCGCGAGGGCGCGCGGCGCTACACCAAGCTGTCGGTGGCCGAGAAGATGCGCATGCAGCTGGACACGCTGATGACCGACACCAAGAAGGACAAGGGTGCGCAGAAGATGCCCGAGACCACGCGCGCCGGGAGCCGGGCCAGATGAAGTTTTCGGTATTCCAGCTCAGCCGCCGCGGCGGGCGCCAGAAGAACGAAGACCGCATGGGCTACAGCTACACGCGCGAGTCGGCGCTGTTCGTGCTGGCCGACGGCATGGGCGGCCACCCCAAGGGCGAGGTGGCGGCGCAGATCGCCATACAAACGGTGTCCTCCATGTTCCAGCGCCAGGCCAGGCCGGCGCTGAAGAACGTGCCCGAATTCCTCAACGCCGCGCTGCTGGGCGCACACCACCAGCTGCTGCGCTACAGCAATGAACGCGCCATGCTGGACACGCCGCGCACCACCCTGGTGGTGGCCGTGGTACAGGACGGCTGCGCGCACTGGATCCATTGCGGCGATTCGCGCCTGTACCTGGTGCGCGGCGGCGAGCTGCTGATACGCACGCGCGATCACTCCTACCTGGAACTGCGCAACGGCGCCGTCAGCGGCCTGGAGCGCGTGAACCGCAACGTGCTCTTCACCTGCCTGGGCTCCCCCACCAAGCCCCTGTTCGACGCGGCCGGCCCGGTGCTGCTGGAGCAGGGCGACCGCCTGCTGCTGTGCTCCGACGGCCTGTGGGGCACGCTGGACGATGCCACGATCGCCGCGGAGCTTGGCAGCCAGTCCGTCTCGCAGGCCGTGCCCAACCTGGTGGAAAGCGCCCTGCGCAAGGCCGGGGAAAGAAGCGACAACGTCACCGTGGTGGCCATGGAATGGGAAACGCCGAACGCGTTTGCGCTGTCCGGCCTGGGCGTGACCACCGACAGCATCAACGAAGAGGTTTTCGCCTCCACCATACAGGCCGGCTCGCTGGAGGGCTTCGTGGACGAGCTGGACGAATTGAACGATTTGGACGACGAGGCCATCGAGCGCTCCATCGCCGAGATCAACGAGGCCATCAAGCGCACCGCGGCGCGCAAGCCTTAGGCCGCGCCGCCAGCCCTGCCCACGGCCACCGCCATTTCAGGTGCGGCGGCTTCTATCCATATTGCAACGCAACACCATGCCCCCCACCGCCTTCGCCCGCAGCGGCAACCGCGCCGCCGACCAGCTGCGCCCCATATGCATCACGCGCCACTACACCATGCATGCCGAGGGCGCGGTGCTCATCGAGTTCGGCAACACCAAGGTTCTGTGCACCGCCACGGTCGAGGAAAAAGTGCCGCCGCACAAGCGCGGCAGTGGCGAGGGCTGGGTGACGGCCGAATACGGCATGCTGCCGCGCTCCACCCACACGCGCAGCGACCGCGAGGCCGCGCGCGGCAAGCAAAGCGGGCGCACGCAGGAGATCCAGCGCCTGATCGGCCGCAGCCTGCGCGCGGTGTTCGACCTGAAAAAGCTGGGCGAGCGCACCATACAGCTGGACTGCGACGTGATCCAGGCCGACGGCGGCACGCGCACGGCCGCCATCACCGGCGCCTGGGTCGCGGCCCAGGACGCCGTGGCCACGCTGCTGGCGGCGGGCAAGATCGCCACCTCGCCCATCGCCGGCGCCGTGGCCGCGGTGTCGGTGGGCATAGTCCAAGGCACGCCACTGCTGGATCTGGAATATGTCGAGGACGTGGCCTGCGACACCGACATGAACGTCGTCATGACCGGCGCCGGCCACTATGTGGAGGTGCAGGGCACGGCAGAAGGCGCGGCCTTCTCGCGCCGCGAGATGGATCAGCTGCTGAACCTGGCGGAGAAAGGTATTGCCGAGCTGGTACTGCTGCAGCAGGACTCACTACGTAATTAATAGCTGTTTGCGCTTTATGGATAAGCGCTACAAGGCATTTTGACCATGAAACTCGTACTCGCCTCCAACAACCGCGGCAAGCTCGCCGAGCTGCAGGCCATGCTGGCACCGCTGGGCGTGCAGCTGATACCCCAGGCCGAGCTGGGCGTGGGCGAGGCCGAGGAGCCCTTCCACACCTTCGTCGAAAACGCCCTGGCCAAGGCGCGCCATGCCAGCGCCCACACCGGCCTGCCGGCCCTGGCCGACGACGCCGGCCTGTGCGTAGCGGCCTTTGGCGGCCTGCCCGGCGTGCAGACGGCCCACTACGCCACGCAGTTCGGCTACGAGAAAAGCGACGCCAACAACGTGCGCGCTCTGCTCGAGCAGATGGCCGGCATCGCAGACCGCCGCGCCGCCATGGTCAGCACCCTGGTGGCGGTGCGCAGCCCACAAGACCCCGAGCCGCTCATTGCCGTGGGCCGGGTGAGCGGAGAAATCGCCCGCGAGCCGCGCGGTGCGGGGGGCTTTGGCTTCGACCCGGTGATGTTCATCCCCGCCTTCGGCAAGACCTTTGCCGAGCTGCCCACCGAGGTGAAAAACGCCCACAGCCACCGCGGCCGCTCGGCGCAGCAAATGCTGGCGCTGATGCGCGAGCACTGGTTTGCCGGCACGCCCAAGCCATGACCATCCCCATCGTCCCCGCCACCCAGTCCGGAGCAGCCCCGCGCGACGTGCAGCACTACATGCGCGCCGGCCTGCTGCAGCTGACCAGCCTGCCGCCGCTGTCGCTGTACGTGCACCTGCCCTGGTGCCTACGCAAATGCCCGTACTGCGACTTCAACTCGCACGAATCGCGCGGCGAGCTGCCCGAGGCGCGCTACCTGGACGCGCTGATGGCCGACCTGGAGGCCGCCCTGCCCCTGGTCTGGGGTCGCCAGGTGCAGACCATCTTCATCGGCGGCGGCACGCCCAGCCTGTTCTCGCCCCAATCCATAGACCGGCTGCTGAGCGACATACGCGCGCGCCTGCGGCTGGAGGCCGACTGCGAGATCACGCTGGAGGCCAACCCCGGCACCTTCGAGAAAGAGCGCTTTCGCGCCTACCGCGATGCGGGCGTGACGCGCCTGTCCATCGGCGTGCAAAGCTTCAACGACCAGCACCTCAAGGCCCTGGGCCGCGTGCACGACCGCGCCCAGGCCCTGGCCGCGGTCGAGGAAGCCGCCGCCGCGTTCGAAACCTTCAACCTCGACATCATGTACGCCCTGCCCGGCCAGAGCATGGCCGATCTGGAGCAGGACATGGCGACCGCGCTGGCATTCCAGCCCCCGCACATTTCGATCTACCACCTGACGATAGAACCCAACACCTACTTCGCCAAATACCCGCCGCGCCTGCCCGAGGACGACGCGGCCTACGCCATGCTGGATCGCATCACCGAACTGACGGCCGGCGCAGGCCTGGCACGCTACGAGGTCTCGGCCTATGCGCGGGGCAGCCACCAGTGCCAGCACAACCGCAACTACTGGCAGTTTGGCGACTACCTGGGGCTTGGCGCGGGAGCGCACAGCAAGCTCAGCTTTGCCCACCGCATCGTGCGCCAGGTGCGATTGCGCGACCCACAGCTGTACATGGCCGGCGCCCTGGCCGGCCACGCCATCGCCCAGGACGAGGACGTGCGCCGCGCCGACCTGCCGTTCGAATACATGCTGAACGCCCTGCGCTTGCGCGATGGCTTTGCGCTGCAAGAATTCACCGAGCGCACCGGCCTGGCCGTCACCGCCATCGCCCGGGGCCTGCAAGAGGCCGAGGCGCGCGGCCTGATTCAGCGCGACATGGGGCAGGTGCGCCCCACCGAGCGCGGCTTTGACTTTTTAAGCGACCTGCAATCGCTGTTCCTGGCGGATTAGGGCCTCAACCGCAGCGCGCGGCGGTGATCTTGCCGCTGCCGTCCACATCCAGCGACAGGCGCTGGGCATCGAAGCCCTGGCCCGCCTGCCCGGGGTAGACCACCCGCGCCATGCGCGCGCCGGCGCGCACGCGCGCCTCCTCCACCACCCGCGCCGTGCCGCTCTTGCCCACGGCCCATTGCGCGCCTTGGGGCTCGCAGCTGCCGCCCACGGGCGCGGTGCTGGCGCCAATCGGACGCGGCGCGCTGGCCGGCCCCAGCTGCGAACAGCCGGTCAACAACACCAGCGCACCCGTCCCGGCCAGCCAGGCCATGCGTGCTACAGATCGCATGTTCACTCCCTCGGAAAAGCCGGCACCATAACCCGGCCACCGCGCCAGCGCCGTCACCATGGGTAACCCTCACTGCACGGCGGCCACGGCCTCCAGCCCCAGGGCGCGCACGCGCGAGGCCGCCGCATTCGCCTGCGCCGCCGAGTAAAACGGCCCCACGCGCACGCGCTGCAGGCTGCTGCCGTCGGCACGCAGCAGCGGCTCGATAGTGGACGGCAGGCCGGCCTGGCGCAGGCGCGCATGGGCACGGCGCGCGTTCTCGGGGTCGGCAAACAGGCCCGCGTTGATGTACAGGCGGCGTTGCGCGGCCTTGACGGGGGCATGCTCGCCAGCCGGCGCCGTGCGTTGCGCCTCAGGCTCTGCCGCCACGCGCGCTGCTTGCAGCATGGGTGCGGCCAACGCAGTTGGCGCGGGCGGCGCGGGCTGTTGTGCCGGCTCTTGCACAACGGGCAGCTGTGCAGCCGCTGCCGGGGATGGGGCGGCCTCCGGCTCAGGACGGGCATCAGCGGGTTCGCTGGCGGCCTGCAGCGCCGGCTGGGGTTCTTCGGCCAAGAGCGTTGGCTCAGGCTCAGGCTCAGGCTCAGGCTCAGGCTCAGGCTCAGGCTCCGCCACCGTCGCCGCCACCACGGCGGCGCCCACAGGCTGGCTGGGCATGGGGCGGCCAACAGTCCACCAGGCCGCCAAGCCCGCCAACACCAGCCCCGCGCCCGTCGCCACCAACCACGACAGCCGGCGCCGGCTGACGGCCTGGCACTGCAACAGGGCCATCGCCTCGCGCATATTGGGGGCTGCGGACACGGCAGCGGCGATGCGCCGCTGCACGTCGCCATGCACCAAAGCATCAGCATACAAACCCAGGCCACCACACAGCATCAACAAGCCGGCCAGGGCCACCCCGGCCAGCATGGGCAGGGGCACGGCCAGCCATCGATGCCCCGCCCATAGCAGCAGGGCACCCGCCGCCAGGCCCAGCGCCAGCCACAGCGCCTGCCGCCACAACCGCCTGAAGACCAGCCAGCCCAGCGGGCACAGGGCAGCAGCCAGGTTCCACCCCGGCAGCACGCGCCCGGCCGCATCCATGCGCTCAAGCGCGGCCAGGTAATGCCCCAGATTTACGTCGCCCAAGGCCGCCCGGTACAGCGCCGGCGCAACGCTGGTGTACTCGACAGCCGCACCAGCCGGCGCGGCGGCATGTACGGCATAGGCAGTCTGGCTTGGCATGCGCGCGATTCTGGCATGCAGGCAATGTGCCAGGCGCAAAAACAAAAACCCGCCACAGCCTCGGGGCCGTGGCGGGCTTTGCGGTTTTGGTAGGGCGTGTAGGACTTGAACCTACGACCAAAGGATTATGAGTCCTCTGCTCTAACCAACTGAGCTAACGCCCCAGGGTGCGCAAGGCACAAACGCGTATTGTAATTGCTACTTGTGGTGACTCAGGGCGTTGGAGACCAGTTTGGAGGTGATGTCCACGATCTGGATCATGCGGTCATAGGCCATGCGCGTGGGGCCTATCACGCCCAGGGTGCCGACCACCTGGCCATCGACCTCATAGGGTGCGCTAACCACGGACAGCTCTTCAAATGGCACGACCTGACTTTCGCCGCCGATGAAGATGCGCACACCCTCGGCGCGGCTGGAGATATCGAGCAGGCGCAGGATCTGGGTTTTTTGCTCGAACAGGTCGAAGGCGCGCCGCAGATGGCCCATGTCGCCAGAAAAATCACTCACCGCCAGCAGGTTGCGCTCGCCCGAGAACACCACCTCGTCCTGCGATTCCGACATGGCCTGCGAGCCCACGTTCACGGCCGCCTGCATCAGTGTGGCGATCTCGCCGCGCAGCTTGTCCACCTCAAGCTTCAGGCGCTCGCGCACCTGCTCCATGGTCAGGCCGGCGTAGTGGGCGTTCAGGAAGTTGGCCGCCTCCACCAGTTGCGACGGGGTGTAGTCGGCCTCGGTGAAGATCACCCGGTTTTGCACGTCGCCATCGGGCGAGACGATGATCACCAACAGGCGGCGCTCGGACAGGCGCAGAAACTCGATATGCCGAAACACCGAGGCGCGGCGCGGCGCCATGACCACACCGACGAACTGCGACAGGTTGGACAGCAGCTGCGCCGCGTTGGCGATCACCTTTTGCGGCTGTTCGGGCATGAGCTGCAGGGCCGGCAGCTGCTCCTGCTGCACGGTGAGCATGGTGTCGACGAACAGGCGGTAGCCGCGCGCGGTGGGAATGCGCCCGGCGGAGGTGTGGGGGCTGGCGATCAGCCCCAATTCCTCCAGGTCGGCCATCACGTTGCGTATGGTGGCGGGTGACAATTCCAGGCCCGATGCCCGCGACAGGGTTCTGGAACCCACCGGCTGCCCATCGGCGATGTAGCGTTCCACCAGCGCCTTGAGTAACAACTTGGAGCGGTCGTCGAGCATCGGCTCATTTTAATGATGTAATTTCCGCATGAAGCCCATCTTCCGCCGCGTCGCAGTCATAGGCAAATACCGCGAGCCCGTTGCCGGCGCGCCGCCGGCGAGTTCCCGGCAGATCATCGAGGGCATTGCGCGCCTGATCATCCAGGAGGGCGGCGAGCCCACGCTGGAGGCCGAGACCGCCGCCACCCTGGGCATCACCGGCTATCACCAGCTGGACGTGGAGGCCATTGGCGGCCATTGCGACCTGTGCGTGGTGGTCGGCGGCGACGGCACCATGTTGGGCGTGGGCCGGCGGCTGGCCGCCTATGGCACGCCGCTGGTGGGCATCAACAAGGGGCGCCTGGGCTTCATCACCGACATTCCGCTGCAAAGCTACGAGACCTCGCTGACCGCCATACTGCACGGCGAGTACGAGGAGGACGTGCGCCCGCTGATGCAGGCCCGCGTGGTGCGCGGCGGCGAATGCGTTTTCGAGGCGCTGGCGCTCAACGACGTGGTCGTCAACCGCGGCTCCACCGCCGGCATGGTGGAGCTGCGCATCGAGGTGGACGGGGTGTTCGTCTCCAACCAGCGCGCCGATGGCCTGATCGTCGCCTCGCCCACGGGCTCCACGGCCTACTCGCTGTCGGCGGGCGGGCCCATGCTGCACCCCTCCATCCCCGGCTGGGTGCTGGTGCCGATTGCGCCGCACACGCTGTCCAACCGCCCCATCGTGCTGTCCGACTCCTCCGAGATCGCCATCGAGGTGGCCGGCGGGCGCGGCATCAGCGCCAACTTCGACATGCAGTCGCTGGCCTCGCTGCAGCGCGGCGATCGGGTGCTGGTGCGCCGCTCGGCGCATCGCGTGTGCTTTTTGCACCCGCGCGGCTGGAGCTACTTTTCCACCCTGCGCAAGAAGCTGCGCTGGAACGAGGGAGGCTCTTGAACATGGCCTTGAGGCGCATCGCGCTGCGCGACCTCGTCATCGTGCAGGCGCTGGATCTGGATCTGCAAGCGGGCTTCACCGTGCTCACCGGCGAGACCGGCGCGGGCAAGTCCATCCTGATTGACGCGCTGCAGCTGCTGCTGGGCGCACGCGCCGACAGCGGCGTGACCCGCGAAGGGGCAGAGCGCACCGACATCAGCGCCGAGTTCGACATCGGCCCTGCAGCACTGACCGACTGGCTCGATGAGGCCGGCTTCCCGCACGACGAGCTGCTGCTGCGCCGCACCATAGACCTGCAGGGCAAGAGCCGCGCCTGGATCAACGGCCTACCGGCCACGGCCACGCAGATGCGCGCCCTGGGCGAGCATCTGCTGGACATACACGGCCAGCATGCCTGGCAAAGCCTGACGCGGCCGGACGCCGTGCGCGGCCTGCTCGACGCCTATGCCGGCGTGCAGGCGCAGCCCCTGGCCGCTCTGTGGCAGACCTGGCGCGAGGCGCAGAAGGCCCTGCTCCATGCCCGCGCCGCACAGGACACGCTGCAGCAGGAGCGCGAACGCCTGCAGTGGCAGATCACCGAGGTGGACAAGCTGGCGCCGAGCGACGATGAATGGGACGAGCTCAACGCCCGGCACGCACGCCTGTCCAACGCCCAGGCCCTGCTGGACAACGCCCAGGGCGCCCTGGGCGCGCTGCAGGGCGACGACGCCGGCGGCGCGCTGAGCGCGCTGGCCCAGGCGCAGCATCTGCTGCAGGACTACGAGCATGTGGACGCATCATTTCGCGCCTTCAACGAGGTGCTGAGCGCCTGCATCGCCCAGGCCGGCGACGTGGCGCATTCGCTGCAGGCCTACCTGCGCCACGCCGAGCCCGACCCCGAGCTACTGGCGCAGCTGGATCAGCGCCTGTCGCAATGGCTGCAGCTGGCGCGCCGCTACAAGCGCCAGCCGCCGGAACTGCCGGCGCTGCTGGCGGGCTGGAAGGACGCGCTGCGCCAGCTCGACAGCGCCGCCGACCTGGCCGCGCTGGAGGCCGCCGAGCAAACCCACGCCGCCGCCTACCACAAGGCCGCGCGCGCCCTGTCGCAAAAGCGCGCCAAGGCCGCGCCGCGGCTGGCCCAGGCCATCACCCAGGCCATGCAGGGCCTGGGCATGACCGGCGGGCGCTTCGAGGTGCTGGTGGACAAGGCCGCCGAGCCCGGCCCGCAGGGCCTGGACCAGGTGGCCTTCCTGGTCGCCAGCCACCCGGGCATGACGCCGCGCCCGGTGGGCAAGGTGGCCTCGGGTGGCGAGCTGTCGCGCATTGCGCTGGCGATATCGGTGACCACCAGCGAGCTGGGCGAGGCGCCCACGCTGATTTTCGACGAGGTCGATTCCGGGGTCGGCGGCGCCGTGGCCGAGACCGTGGGCCGGCTGATGCAGCAGCTCGGGCGCGCGCGCCAAGTGCTGGCCGTCACCCACCTGCCCCAGGTGGCGGCCTGCGCGGATCAGCACCTGGTGGTCTCCAAGCAGCGCCGCGCCGAGGGCACCACCAGCACCGTGGCCGCCGCCGACGGCGAGGAGCGCGTGACCGAGCTCGCGCGCATGCTCGGCGGGCAGCAGCAGTCCCCCACCACCATGGCGCACGCCCGCGAGATGATCGACGGTGCACGCAGCCCCAACACCGCAGGTTGAAGCATGGCCCTGGAAGTCGTCGTCATCACCGGCATGTCCGGTTCGGGCAAGTCCCTGGCGCTGCGCGCGCTAGAGGATTCCGGCTACTACTGCGTGGACAACCTGCCGCCCGAGCTGCTGGCGTCCTTCGTGGCGCTGGAACACTCGCACCGCAGCCAGCGCGTGGCCGTGGCCATGGACGTGCGCAGCGCCACCGCCCTGCCGCTGGTGCCGCAGCAGCTTGAGCGGCTGCGCGCCGAGGGCGTGCAGGTGCGCTCGCTGTTCCTGGATGCCAGCACCGGCACCCTGGTGCGGCGCTTTTCGGAAACGCGCCGGCGCCACCCGCTGTCGCAAAACGAGCTGCTGGAAACCCGGCGCGCCCTGGTGCAGACCATAGAGCTGGAACGCCAGCTGCTGGCCGAGCTGCGCGAGCAGTCCTACGTCATAGACACCAGCGTGCTGCGCCCGGCGCAGCTGCTGACCTATGTGAAGGAGCTGCTGGCGATCAAGCCCGGCCTGCTGACCCTGGTGTTCGAGTCCTTTGCCTTCAAGCACGGCGTGCCCTTCGACTCGGACTATGTGTTTGACGTGCGCATGCTGCCCAACCCGCATTACGAGCCCACGCTGCGCGACCTGACCGGCCGCGACGCGCCCGTGGCCGAGTACCTGCGCCACCAGCCCGAGGTGGAGCGCATGCAGTCCGACATCAGCCAGTTCCTGGAGCATTGGCTGGATGAGCTGGCGCAAAACCACCGTAGCTACGTCACCGTGGCCATAGGCTGCACGGGTGGCCAGCACCGTTCCGTGTACCTGGCCGAACAGCTGAGCGCGCAGTTTTCCCGCAACTGGAGCACGCTGTGCCGGCACCGCGAGCTGCCTGGCGTTCGGCAGACCACTCCATAATTCATAGCTGTAGGCGATTGTGGTTAAACGCCTTTAATCCAAAAACAGTCTTATTTTGTTGCTCGGTAAGCGCAGACAGCTATCAATTTTCAGGCGCTGCCAGCGGTAGGCCATCCAGCAACCTGCGCACCGGCGCCGGCAAGCCCAGGCCCTGCCACTCGCCAGGCGTGAACCAATCGGCCGCCGTGGCCTCGGCGCACTGCGTGGCAGACGGGGCGCCGCCGCCACACGCCAGCACCGGGTGCAGGTGCAGGTCGCGGTGCGTGAGCACATGGGTGAAGCCCGGCAGATCCTGCACCGCTGACCCGGCCGCCGGCGCCAGGGCGGCATCCAGCTCATGCCGGCTGGCATACACCGGCGGGCAGTACAGGCCGGCCCAGATGCCCGCGGGCGGGCGCCGTTCAAGCCACAGCCGGCCGCCCTCATCCTGGCGCAGCAGCAGCCACCAGGCCTGGGCGCTGCGCTTGAGCCTACGCGTGCGCACCGGGTAGCGCTCGGGATCGCCGGCGCTGCGCGCCACACAGGCCTGCTGCAAGGGACACAGCATGCAGCTGGGTTTTTTTGGCAGGCAGATGCCGGCGCCCAGGTCCATCAGGCCCTGGGTGTAGCGCGGCATGGCGCTCCCCAGGTCGGCATCGGGCAGCAGCGCCTCGGCCAGGCTCCACAAGGCGCGCTCGTTCCTGGCCTCGGCCAGGTCGGCGCCAAAACCCAGCACGCGCGTGAGCACGCGCCGCACATTCGCATCCATTATGGGCGCGCGCACGCCGAAGCAGAACGCGGCAATGGCGCCCGCGGTGGAGCGGCCAATGCCCGGCAGCGCCGCCAGCTCAGCGACCGTGCGCGGGAACTCGCCGCCATGCCGCTGCACCACGATCTGCGCGCAGCGGTGCAGGTTGCGCGCGCGGCTGTAGTAGCCCAGGCCGCTCCACAGCGCCAGCACCTCGTCCAGCGGCGCGGCGGCCAGCCGGCGCACATCGGGAAAGCGCGCCAGAAAGCGCGCGTAATACTCCCGCACCGTCGCCACCTGGGTCTGCTGCAGCATGATCTCGGACAGCCAGACGCGGTAGGCATCGCGCGTGTTCTGCCAGGGCAGCTGGTTGCGGCCATGTTCCGCCTGCCAGCGCACGACCTGCGCGGCAATCGCCACCGGCGCGCCGCTCATGCGGTTGCCAGGCGCGTCAAGGGTTGCGGCTGAGTCGGCGCCATGTCCGGCGCCGCGGCGCAGTCATCGGCCGCCGCCGGCGGCAGCAGCTGCGCCGTGAGCGCCAGCAGACGCTGCTCCAGCTCGGACAGGTTGCGCTCGGCGTTTTCGATCTCGGCCATGCGCTCCATCAGGCCGCTGGCTGCGTCCTGTATGCGGTTCACGGCCTCGATGCGGCGCACAAAGCTGCGCCGGCGTTCGCGCAGCTGGGCATCGAGCTGCGCGGCGGCGGCGTTGCTCCACTGCTCCAGCTCATGCGCGGCGGCCTCGAACACCATGCGCAGGCGCTGGCTCAGGGCGCGCAGCACGCGCTGCGCATGCTCGGGCTGCGCCAGGCGCAGCGTGCTGCTCACGCCCACGTACTGCCGGTGGCGCTGCTCTATGGCGGCTATTTCCTGCACGCTGGCCGCCAGCGATGGCGCCGGCGCCACCTGCAGCGAGAAGCCATAGTCGGTGTTGAGCTGGCGGTAGGTGCCCGCCAGCATGGCCTGGATTTCGGCGCCCGCCGCCTGCGCCGCCTCCATGGCGCGGCGCACCTGCTCAAGGGTTTCGCCATAGACCTTGCGCAGGCCCAGCTTGAACCCCGCGGGCTGCAAGGCATCGGCCAGCGGTTCCAGACGCACCCTGAGCCCGTTCGGCCCCAGGCGCCGGAACAGGTCGCGCAGCAGCTTCATGTGCACCGCGCGCAGCGCCTGTATCTTGGCCGCGCTGGCCTCGAACTCCTGCTGCTCGATCTCGATGCGCGCGCGCATGGCGTCGATCACCGACGCGTTCTTGCCGCGCAGGCTGCGCAGCTCCAGCAACTGCTCGTCCAGGTCGCGGCGGCGAAAGCCGAGCACGCGCTGCATGTCCTTTTGCAAGCTGGCCACGCCGCTGCCCACCGTGGCACGCAGGATCGCCTGGCGCTGGCCCATGATGCCGGTGGCCAGGGTCACCTCCAGCTGCGGCAGGCTGCTGGCCTGGAGCAGTTCGTCGTCGCAGCGGATCTTGGCCAGCAGGCCCTTTTGCGCCGATACCGCCAGCACCTGCTCCGGCGGCACGCCCAGCACCTCGGCCGAGGTGGCGCGCTGGCGCTCGATCTGCGCTTGCACCTGCGCGGGCGTGTTCAGCGGATCCCACAGCGTGTCAATCTTGTTCAGCACCACCAGGCGCGCATCCGCCGCGTCCTCGGCGGCGCCCAGGTGCTCACGCCAGATGGCCAGGTCGGAACGCGTCACGCCCGTGTCCGCGCCCAGTATGAACACCACCGCATGCGCCTGCGCAATCAGGTTGATGGTCAGCTCGGGCTCGGCACCCACGGCGTTCAGGCCCGGCGTGTCCAGCACCACCAGGCCCTGCTTGAGCAGCGGGTGCGGCAGGTTGACGATGGCGTGGCGCCACATGGGCACCTGCACCATGCCTTCGGCATCGGGCATCAGGCCGGCGTCGTCCGCCGCGTCGCTCCAAAAACCCAGGGCGCGCGCCTGCTGCAGCGGCACACGGCGCATTTCAGAAACCTTCTCCAGCACGCCGGCCATCTGCTGCGCATCGTCCGTGTGCAGCGCCAGCGTGAGCCAGCTGCCGGGCTTGAGCCGCCATTCGGCCACGCCGGGCGCCTGCAGGCGCGTTTCTATGGGCAGCAGGCGCAGGCAGGGCTCCAGGCCGCTTTCATAGCCTAGCTCGGTGGGGCACATGGTGGTGCGCCCGGCGCCCGCCGGCAGGATGCGCCGCCCGTAGCCGGCAAAGAAGATGGCGTTGATGAGTTCGGACTTGCCGCGCGAAAACTCGGCCACGAAGGCCACGGTCACCTTGTCGCTGCGCACCTGCTGCTCCAGGCGCTGCAGGCGCTCTTGCAGCGCGGCATCCATCAAATCGTGCTCACGCATCCATTGGCCAAGCTGGCCCAGCTGGTGCGCGAACATGCGCCGCCAGGTGCCGTGCTGGTCAAAGTGTTGGTTGAATGAGTGCCCCACGTCGTTCCCGGGTATCAAAGCGTCCATGCAAGCGCCCACACCGGGGCGGGAGGGTGCAATATAGCACCGCCCCTGGCTTGCGACGGGCGCCTACGGCCGCTGGCAATGCGGGCAAAAATAGCTGCTGCGCTGGCCCTGGCGCAGCACGCGCACGGGGGTGCCGCACAGCCTGCAGGGCAGGCCCTCGCGGCCATAGACATTGGCCTGCAGCTGGAAATGCCCGTTGGTGCCGTCGGCGCTGGAAAAATCGCGCAGCGTGCTGCCGCCCTGCTGCACGGCCCAGGCCAGCACCTCGCGAATCGCGCCATGCAGGCGCCGCGCGCGCTGCGGCCCTATGCTGCAGGCGCGCGTAGTGGGCCGCACGCGCGCCAGGAACAGCACCTCTGACGCATAGATATTGCCCACGCCCACCACCAGCCGGCCCGCCAGCAGCAGCTGCTTGATGGGCATGCGGCTGGCGCGCAGCCCGGCAAAGAAGGCGGCAAAGTCGAAGCCGTCGCCCAGGGGCTCCACCCCCAGGCCCGCGAGCAGCTTGCGCGCGCGCGGGTCGTCCTCGCCCGCCACCCAGAGCACGGCGCCGAAGCGGCGCGGGTCATGCAGCCGCAGCGTGCCGCGATCGGTGTGCAGGTCGAAATGGTCATGCGCCCCGGGGGCGGGCAGGCCCTGGGCAAAACGCAGACTGCCCGACATGCCCAGGTGGATCATGAGCAGCCCCTCCCGCAGGTCGAGCAGCAGGTACTTGCCGCGCCGGCGCACGCCCAGCACACCCTGCCCCACCAGGGTCTGCGGCGCACACCCCAGGGGCCAGCGCAGCGGCTTGCCCAGCGCCACGGCAAGCACCGTGGCTCCGGCTATGGCGTCGGCAAAGCTGCGCCGCGTGACCTCCACCTCGGGCAGCTCAGGCATGCCGACTCGTGCTCAAGACTGTGTAAACCATGGATTATTATGGGCCGATGGAGCTACTACAGCGTTTCAGGTTCGCGGCCTTGGTCTGTGCGATCGCGGCCGGCGCCTTGCCCGCACAGGCACAAACCAAAAAGCCCGCCGCGCCCGCGTCGGTGGAGTCGGAGGAGCAGGAAAGCGACGCCAACGCCGCGCTCACCGCCGAGTTGTTCTACGAGCTGCTGCTGGGCGAGATGACGACCAGCTCGGGCGATCCCGGCACGGGCTACAACCTGATCCTCGACGCCGCACGCCGCAGCGGCGACCCCCAGCTGTACCGCCGCGCCACCGACATCGCGCTGCAGGCGCGCTCGGGCGATTCCGCCCTGGCCGCGGCGCGTGCCTGGCAGCAGGCCCTGCCGCAATCGCGCGAGGCGAACCGCTACCTGCTGCGCATCCTGGTGGCGCTGAACCGCATCAGCGAAAGCGCCCAGCCGCTGCGCCAGGAACTGGCCAACGCTCCCACGCGCGACAAGCTCGCCAACATCCGCGCCCTGCCCCTGCTGTATGGGCGCGCCAGCGACAAGGCCCTGGCCGCGCGCGTGGTGCGCCAGACGCTGGAGGGCGAGCTCAACCACCCTGCGGTAGCGCCCGTTGCCTGGGTCACCATAGGGCGCATGTATTTCGCCGCCGATGACAAGGCGCGCACCCTGGAGGCCGCGGGCAATGCCCTGGCGCAAGACCCGGCCGAGGAAGGCGCCGCCATGCTGGCGCTGCAGCTCATGGAGGCCGGCGTCACGCAGGCCGAGCCGCTGCTGACGCGCTACCTGGCGGACAAGCCCCTGCCCGAGGTGCGCATGGCCTACGCCCGCGTGCTGCTCGAATCACAGCGCCTGAGCGATGCCCAGGCGCAGGTGCATGCCGTCACGCGCGAGCATCCCGACATGGCCGAGCCCTGGCTGGTGCAGGCCACGCTGGACGTACAGGCCAGCCGCCTGGACGAGGCCGAGGCGGCGCTGCAGCGCTTCACGGCGCTGCTGGACAAGCAGGCCGACGGCGAGCAGCGCAAGCGCGCCCTGACGCAGGCCTATCTGCTGCAGGCGCAGATAGCGGAAAAACGCGGCCACTACGCCCAGGCCGACGCCTGGCTGAACCGCATCGACGATGCCGCCGAGCTGCTCGCCGTGCAGGGCCGGCGCGCCTCGCTGCTGGTACGCCAGGGCCGCCTGGCCGAGGCGCGTGCCCTGCTCCGCGCCACGCCCGCCAAGGGCCCCGAGGAGGAGCGCCTGAAGCTGCAGGCCGAGGTGCAGCTGCTGCGCGAGGCGGGCCAGTACCAGCAGGCCTACGAGCTGCAGGCCAAGCTGGTGGCCATGGCGCCGCAGGACAACGACCTGGTCTACGACCAGGCCATGCTGGCCGACAAGGCCGGCAAGCCCGAGGAGATGGAACGCCTGCTGCGCAGCATCATCGCGCGCAAGCCGGACTATCACCACGCGCTCAACGCCCTGGGGTTTGCGCTCGCCGACCGCGGCGTGCGCCTGCAGGAGGCCAAGGCGCTGATCACCAAGGCCCTGGAATACGCGCCTGAAGACCCCTACATCACCGACAGCCTGGGCTGGGTGGAGTTCCGGCTGGGCAACCGCAAGGAGGCGCTGGCCATACTGGAGCGCGCCTTCCAGAAGCAGCAGGACGTGGAGATCGCCGCCCACCTGGGCGAGGTGCTGTGGAGCCTGGGCCAGCGCGAACGCGCCCTGGACATCTGGCGCCAAGGCCTGCGCATCAACCAGGACAGCAGCGTGCTGCAGGGCACGCTCAAGCGCCTGGGAGCGCGCCCTTGACCTTGAGCGCCAGCCCGCCCACCACCACTGGCGCGCGCCCGCGGCGCGGCCGCCTGCTGCTGGCCGCGCTGGGCTCCGCGCTGCTGGCTGCCTGCGCCCAGCCCCCACGCCCCGCCAGCGGCGCCGCCGACCACTGGAGCGGGCGCCTGGCGCTACAGGTCGAGGACGCGGCGGCGCAGTCGTTCAGCGCCGGCTTCGAGCTCCAGGGC
>JAFEES010000575.1 GCA_018240995.1 Pseudomonadota bacterium
TAGCCGGCGCCGCGCACCGTCTCCAGCATCACCGCGGCCTCGCCCAGGGCCTCGCGCAGGCGCTTGACATGCACGTCCACGGTGCGCTCCTCGATGAACACATGGTCGCCCCAGACCTTGTCCAAGAGCTGCGCGCGGCTGTGCACGCGCTCGGCGTGGCGCATCAGGTGGTGCAGCAGCTTGAACTCGGTGGGGCCGAGCTTGAGCGGCTGGCCGGCATAGCTCACGCGGTGCGTGCCGGGGTCCAGGCGCAGCGCACCCACGTCCACGCTCTCGCCGCCATGCTCGGGCGCGCGCCGGCGCAGCACGGCGCGGATGCGCGCCAAGAGCTCCTGCGTGGAAAAGGGCTTGGTGATGTAGTCGTCGGCGCCGGCGTCCAGGCCGGCCACCTTGTCGGGCTCGTCGCCGCGCGCCGTCAGCATCAGGATGGGGATGGCCTTGGTGCGTGCGTTGGCACGCCATTGGCGCGCCAGCTGCAGGCCGCTCATGCCCGGCAGCATCCAGTCCAGCAAGATGAGGTCGGGCAGCTGCGCATCGAGCTCGCGCTGCGCGGCCGCGCCGTCCTCGGCCCACAACGGCGTAAAGCCGTTGTGGCGCAGGTTGACCATCAGCAGCTCGGCAATGGCGGGCTCGTCCTCGACGACCAGCACAAGGGGTTTTGAAATCATTGGATAGCGGATTCGATGTCTTGCAGGGGCTGGTGGCGCACGTCCTTGCCCTCGACCAGGTAGATGATGAGCTCGGCAATGTTCTTGGAATGGTCGCCGATGCGCTCTATGGCCTTGGCCAGGAACAGCAGATCGAGGCTGGCCGAGATGGTGCGCGCATCTTCCATCATGTAGGTGATGAGCTTGCGCACGAAGCCGTCGAACTCGCGGTCGATTGCATCGTCTTCCTTCAGGATGGCCAGCGCCGCGCGGGTATCGAGGCGCGCGAATGCATCCAGCGCCTTGCGCAGCAGGCCGGCGGCCAGGTCGGCGGCCACGCGCAGGTCACTGCTGGGCAGCGAGCGCGCCGCGCCGCTCTCGATGATGGAGCGCACCATGCGCGCCATGCGCGTGGCCTCGTCGCCCATGCGCTCCAGGTTGGCCGTGGCCTTGGAGAACGCCATCAACAGGCGCAGGTCGCGCGCGGTGGGCTGGCGCCGGGCGATGATGGTGGTGAGCTCGTGGTCGATCTCGACCTCCATCTGGTTCACGCGGTTCTCGATGAACTCGACGCGCTCGGCCGCCTCCAGGCTGAACTGCGACAGGGCGGCAATCGCCTGGCGGATTTGCGATTCGACCAGGCCGCCGAGCTCCATGACGCGGGCGGAGACCTGGTTGAGTTCGCTGTCGAATTGGGTGGAAAGGTGTTTGTCGGTCATCCGAATCTCCCGGTGATGTAGTCCTCGGTTTCTTTTCTCTGCGGCTTGAAGAACATCTGCTCGGTGGCGCCGAACTCCATCAGCTCGCCCAAATACATGTAGGCCGTGTAGTCGCTGCAGCGCGCGGCCTGCTGCATGTTGTGGGTGACGATGACTACCGTGTAGTCGCTCTTCAGTTCGGCGATCAGCTCCTCGATTTTCGCCGTCGAGATCGGGTCCAGCGCCGAGCAGGGCTCGTCGAGCAGCAGCACCTCGGGCTGAACTGCGACGGCGCGCGCGATGCACAGGCGCTGCTGCTGGCCGCCCGAGAGGCTGGCGCCGCTTTGCGCGAGCTTGTCTTTCACCTCGTTCCACAGCGCGGCCTTCCTCAAGGCCCATTCCACGCGCTCGTCCATGTCGGTGGGGTTCAGGCGCTCGAACAGCTTTACGCCAAAGGCGATGTTGTCGTAGATGGACATCGGGAACGGCGTGGGCTTTTGGAACACCATGCCGACCTTGGCGCGGAGCAGCGCCACGTCTTGCTTGGATTGCAGCAGGTTGTCGCCGTCCAGCAGGATCTGCCCTTCGGCGCGCTGCTCGGGGTAGAGCTCGAACATGCGGTTGAAGGTGCGCAGCAGCGTCGATTTGCCGCAGCCCGAGGGGCCGATGAAGGCCGTGACCTTGTTCTCGGGAATGTCCAGCGCAATGCCCTTCAGGGCGTGGAACTTGCCGTAGTAGAAGTTCAGCTCGCGCACGGCGATCTTGGCGGGGGTGGTGGGGCTTGCCGTCATGGGGGTTCTCATTTTTGCCGCGTCAGCACGCGGGCGATGATGTTCAGGGCCAGTACCGCGGCGGTGATCAGGAACACCGCCGCCCAGGCCAGCTGCTGCCAGTTCTGGTACGGGCTCATGGCGAACTTGAAGATGGTCACCGGCAGGCTGGCCATGGGTTTGGCCAGGTCGGCGTTCCAGAACTGGTTGTTGAGGGCGGTAAACAAGAGCGGCGCCGTCTCGCCCGCGATGCGCGCCACGGCCAGCAGCACGCCGGTGATGACGCCGCTGCGCGCCGCGCGCAGCGTGATGCGGCTGATCACCTTCCATTGGGGCGTGCCCAGCGCGTAGGCCGCCTCGCGCAGCGCCGGGGGCACCAGGGCCAGCATGTTTTCCGTGGTGCGTATGACCACCGGCACCACGATCAGCGCCAGCGCCAGCACCCCCGCCCAGCCCGAGAAGCTCTTGAAGCGCGCCACCACCACGGCATAGACGAACAGGCCGATGACGATGGAGGGCGCGGACAGCAGGATGTCGTTGACAAAGCGCACCGTGGCCGCCAGCGGGCCGCCCTTGCCGTATTCCGCCAGGTACACGCCGGCCATGATGCCCAGCGGCGCGCCAATGGCCGTGGCCAGGCCCACCATCAGCGCCGAGCCGGCAATGGCGTTGAGCAGCCCCCCGGCCTCGCCCGGCGGCGGCGTCATCTGCGTGAACAGCGACAGCGACAGGCCGCCCAGCCCCAAGCGCAGCGTCTCCCACAGAATCCACACCAGCCAGAACACGCCAAAGGCCATGGCGGCCAGCGACAGGGCGAGGGCCACGCGGTTCACGCGCCGGCGGCCGGCAAATCGCGCCTGGCGCGTGCGCGCCAGTGTGCTGGCATGGATCAACTTTTCGGAACTTGTCATGCACGCGCTCCTTCGGCCTTTTGCAAGCGATTGAGTAGCAGCTTGGACAGCGCCAGCACCACGAAGGTGATGAAGAACAGCACCAGGCCCAGGTAGATCAGCGAGGCCTGGTGCAGGCCCTCGCCGGCCTCGGCGAACTCGTTGGCCAGGGCCGAGGTGATGCTGTTGGCGGCATCGAACAGCGACAGCGACGAGAGCTGGTTCATGTTGCCGATGACAAAGGTCACCGCCATGGTCTCGCCTAAAGCGCGGCCCAGGCCCAGCATCACGCCGCCCAGCACGCCGGTCTTGGTGTAGGGCAGCACCACCTTCCAGACCACCTCCCAGGTGGTCGCGCCCAGGCCGTAGGCGGACTCTTTCAACAGCGCCGGCGTGACCTCGAACACGTCGCGCATCACCGAGGCGATGAAGGGAATCACCATGATCGCCAGGACGATGCCGGCCGACAAAATGCCAATGCCCACGGGCGGGCCCGCCACCAGCGCACCCAGATAGGGCACGCCCTTGAACAGGGCTTGCAGCGGCTGCTGCACCCAGGTGGCCAGGATGGGGCCAAACACCATCAAGCCCCACATGCCGTAGACGATGGAGGGCACGGCGGCCAGCAGCTCGATGGCCGTGCCCAGCGGGCGCTTGAGCCAGGCGGGCGAGAGCTCGGTCAGGAACAGCGCGATGCCAAAGCTCACCGGCACGGCGATCAGCAGCGCAATGAAGGAGGTGGCCAGCGTGCCGTAGATCATCACCAGGCCGCCAAACTCGCCGGCCACCGGATCCCACTGGCTGCGCGCCACAAACGACAGGCCGTAGCGGGCTATGGCCGGCCAGGCGCCGACCAGCAGCGACAGCAAAATGCCCAGCAGCAGCGCCAGCGTGGTGAGCGCGGCCACGCGCGCGGCCATGGAAAACAGGCGGTCGGCCAGGGCGTTGCTGATCCAGGGCCGGCGCGGCGGGCTGCTGCGCGCCACGGCGGCGGGTGCGGTCAAGAGGGTGGACATGGGTTTTCTTTCTTCTACTCCTTCCCCCTCTGGGGGAAGGTGGGGATGGGGGCCGGAGCGCCGGCATCCTGCCGGCATGAGGGCGCCAGCACCGCTGGCCCCCACCCCAACCCCGGTGCTGGCGGCGAGACGCCGCCGCTCTTCAGGCTGTCCCGCTGCGCACTGGCGCAGCGGGAGCCGCAGCCCTCAGCCCCAGAGGGGGAGGGAGACATGCCGTTACTTCACCCCCACCGGCTTGCCCGCCGCATCCGTGATCTGGCCCCAGGACTTGGCGACCTGCGCCTTCACCGCCGCGGGCATGGCCACGTAGTCCAGCTCGTCGGCGGTCTTGTCGCCGCCCTTGTAGGCCCAGTCAAAGAACTGCAGCACGGCGGCGGCCTGCTGCGGCTTGTCCTGGCTCTTGTGCATCAGGATGAAGGTGGCGCCGGTGATCGGCCAGGCGGCCTTGCCCGGCTGGTTGGTAAGGATTTGGTAGAAGCTCTTGGTCCAATCCGCGCCCGCGGCGGCGGCCTTGAAGCCGTCCTCCTCGGGCGCGACAAACTGGCCGTCGGCGTTTTGCAGCTGCACCCAGGCCATTTTGTTTTGCTTGACGTAGGCGTATTCCACGTAGCCTATGGAGTTGGGCAGGCGCGCGACGAAGGCGGCCACGCCCTCGTTGCCCTTGCCGCCTGCGCCCACCGGCCAGTTCACCGCCGTGCCTTCGCCCACCTTGGCCCTCCACTCGGCGTTCACTTTGGACAGGTAGTTGGTGAAGATGAAGCTGGTGCCCGAACCATCGGCGCGGCGCACCGGGGCAATGGCCGCATCGGGCAGGGCCAGGCCGGGGTTCAGCGCCTTGATGGCGGCATCATTCCACTGCGTGACCTTGCCCAGGTAGATGTCGCCCAGCACGGCGCCGCTCAATTTGAGCTGGCCCGGCGCCAGGCCCTTGATGTTGACCACCGGCACCACGCCGCCGATCACCGTGGGGAACTGAACCAGGCCGCGCTTGGCCAGCTCTTCGTCCTTGAGCGGCGCGTCCGAGGCGCCGAAGTCCACCGTCTTGGCCTCGATCTGGCGCAGGCCCGCGCCCGAGCCCACCGACTGGTAGTTGATCTTCACGCCCGTGGCCTTGTGGTAGTCGGACGCCCACTTGGCATACAACGGCGCCGGAAAGCTGGCGCCGGCGCCGGTGGCATCGCTCTGGGCGAAGGCCGCGGGCAGTGCGGCCAGCGTGATCAGGCCAGCGGCCAGGGTGCGGGTCAGGGTCACGGTCATGCAATTGCCTTGGGGGTTGTGAAGGTTCATGGCTGGCGACTGTAAAAAGGCTTTGTGACAAGGGCGTGACACATGCGCCGCGCCATGCGGGGGGCCGCCGGCGCTGTCATATGGCCGTCAAACCCCGGTGCTATGCTGGCGCGCAGCAAAAACAACATTCCCCGCCATGCAAGAAGGAAGCCTGCTGGCCGCTGTGGATCTGGGATCCAACAGCTTTCGCCTGGAAATCGCCCGCTACGCGCACGGCCAGCTGCAACGCGTGCAATACCTCAAGGAAACCGTGCGCCAGGGCGCGGGCCTGGACGAGCAGCGCCGGCTCACGCCCGAGGCCCTGCAACGCGGCTGGGACTGCCTGGCGCGCTTTGCCGAGCGCCTGCGCGGCTTTGCGCCCGGGCAGGTGCGCGCGGTGGCCACGCAAACCCTGCGCGAGGCGCGCAACAGCGAGGTTTTCACCACGCGCGGCAGCGCCATCCTGGGTTTTCCGATTGCCGTGGTCTCGGGGCCGGAGGAGGCGCGCCTGATCTACCAGGGCGTCGCGCACCTGCTGCCGGCCAGCGACGAGCGCCGCCTGGTGCTGGACATCGGCGGGCGCTCGACCGAGCTCATCCTGGGCCAGCGCTTCACCGCGCAGGCCGTGGCCTCGCAGCGCGTGGGCAGCGTCTCCTGGTCTGGCCGCTACTTTGCGGACGGCGCCCTGACCCAGGCCGCCTTTGCAGCGGCCGAAGTCGCCGCGAAGGCGGTCTTTGCCGAGGTGCTGGCGCAGTTCCCGCGCGGCAGCTGGGACCAGGCATACGGCTCCTCGGGCACCGTGGGCGCGGTGGGCGAGATCCTGGCCGCCATGGGCCAGCCCGCGGGCCTGATCACGCGCGCGGCGCTCGATGAGCTGCTGGACAAGCTGCTGCGCGCCGGCCATGTCGAGCGCATCCGGCTCGACGCCTTGAAGGACGACCGCCGCCCCGTCATCGGCGGCGGCCTGGCCGTGTTGCGCGCGGTGATGGACGCGCTGGGCATGGAACACCTGCAGGTGGCCCAGGGCGCGCTGCGCCAGGGGGCGCTGTACGACTTGCTGGCGCGCGAGCAGCCGGCGATCGACCTGCGCGGCCAGGCTGTTGCCGCCCAGGTGGCGCGCTTTGGCGCCGACGCCGCCCAGGCCGCGCGCGTGGCGCAGACGGCGGGCCAGTTGCTGGCCCAGGTGGCGCCGCGGGGCGCCCAGGCCGGGCAGACGCTGCACTGGGCGGCGCAGCTGCACGAAATCGGCGCCTGCATCGCGCACAGCGGCTACCACCGCCATGGCGCCTACATCCTGGAGCACACCGATGCCGCGGGCTTCACCCAGTCCGAACTGGCGCGGCTGGCCTTGCTGGTGCGTGCCCACCGGGGCAAGCTGCGCAAGCTGGAACTCGATTGGGATGACGCCGACGTCATCCTGCCCCTGGCCTGCCTGCGCCTGGCCGTGGCCCTGTGCCACGCCAGGCGCGACCCTGATCTGGGCGGCCTGCGGCTCGCGCACAAGGGCCAGCGCCTGGCCTTGCACTTGCGTGCGACATGGGCCCAGGCCCATCCGCAGTCGGCCCATCTGCTGCGGGAGGAGTGCGGCGACTGGCAGCGCACGCCGTGGAGCCTGGAACTGGTTGAGCAGTGATGCCGAGCAGCTCCTGGCGATAGCCACCGCTACAGGTAATCGGGCGACATCACCGCCAACAGCACCGTCTGGCTTTGCCCCTGGCGCTGGCGCTGGCGCAGCCACCACACGGCGCCCTTGCGTATCGGGCATTCGGACGCGCCCATGCCCAGCAGCTGTGCCGCCACCAGCCCCAGTTGCGGCTGATGCCCCACCACCAGCACGGCGCCGCGCGGCCCGGGCCATTGGGCAAGTTCCAGCACGTCGCTGGCCGCGCCGCCGGGCAGCAGTTCGGCGCGCAGCTTGAATTTGCGCCCCAGGGCCTGGGCGGTCTGTTCGGTGCGGCGGGCCGGGCTGGCAAGCACGCGCAGGCCCTGGGGCAGCTGGCGTTCCAGCCACGCGGCCATGCGCGCGGCCTGCTTTTCGCCCCGGGTGGTCAGCGCGCGGGCCAGGTCGTCTTCGCCCTCGGCCGCGTCATGCGCCTCGGCGTGGCGCCACAAAATCAGGTCCATCACGCGGCCTTTCGCTTTTTCCGTGCGCCGCCGGCGGTATCGCCGTAGCGCCGCATCAAGGCCGTTTGCGCGCCGTTGCCGTCACCGGGATGGACTGGGGGCTGGTAGCTGCCATCGGGCCCGAGCGTCCAGGCATCGCGCTCGTCGTGCAGGTAGGCCACCAGGCATTCGTCGATGATGCGCTGGCGCATGGCGGCCTCGCGTACCGGCCAGGCCAGCTCCACGCGGCGCAGCATGTTGCGGTTCATCCAGTCGGCGCTGGACAGGTAGAGGTCTTCGTGCTCGCCGGCCGCGAAGTAGAACACCCGGGTATGTTCCAGAAAACGCCCGATGATGGAGCGCACGCGGATGTTCTCGCTGTGTCCCGCCAGCTGCGCGGGCAGGGTGCAGGCGCCGCGCACGATGAGATCGATGCGCGCACCCTGGGCGCCCGCGCGCAGCAGCGCACGCACCAGGGCCTCGTCGGTCAGGGCATTCATTTTGGCGACGATGCGCGCGGGCTGCCCGGCCTCGGCCGCGCGGCCCACGGTGTCGATCTTCTCCAGCAGGCGCTTGTGCAGCGCAAACGGTGCCAGCAGCAGCTGGCGCAGCCTGGGCGGGCGGTTCTGGCTGGCCAGGTGGTTGAACACGCCGTCCATGTCGGCGGTGATGTCCCCGTCAGCCGTGAGCATGGACAGGTCGGTGTACAGGCGCGCGGTGCGCGGGTTGTAGTTGCCGGTGGACAGGTGGGCGTAGCGGCGCAGGCCCTTGCCCTCGCGGCGCGTGACGAGCAGCATCTTGGCGTGCGTCTTCAGGCCGACCACGCCGTAGACCACCTGCGCACCTATCGATTCGAGGGCCTCGGCCCAGTTGATGTTGGCCTCTTCGTCAAAGCGCGCCTTCAGCTCCACCACGGCCATCACTTCCTTGCCGCGGCGCACGGCCTCGCGCAGCAGCTCCATCAGCTCGGAGTCGGCGCCGGTGCGGTAAATGGTCTGCTTGATGGCCAGCACCTCGGGGTCGTGCACGGCTTCGCGCAGGAAGGCCAGCACGGCATCAAAGCTCTCGAAGGGCTGGTGGATGAGCGCGTCGCGTTCGCGCAGCTGGGCAAACAGGCTGCGCCCGGGCTGCAGATCCCGTGGCCAGGCGGCGCGCCAGGGGGCAAACAACAGGGCCGGCTCGGGCGTCAGGTCGATCAGCTGCATCAGCCGCACCATGTTCACCGGTCCATGCACGCGAAATAGCGCCTGTTCGGGCAGCGCAAACTGCGCCTGCAGAAAATCGGCCAGAAAGCGCGAGCAGCTGCTGGAAACCTCCAGGCGCACCGCCTGGCCATAGTGGCGCTGCTGCAGGCCCTGGCGCAGGGCGGTGCGCAGGTTGCGCACGTCCTCCTCGTCCACGGCCAGATCCGAGTGGCGCGTGACGCGAAACTGCGAGAACTCCGTCACCTCGCGCCCGGGGAAAAGGTCTTGCAGATGCGCCCGGATGACGCTGGAGAGCAGCACGAACACCGCGCCGCCCTTGCCGCCGTCCTTGACCGCCAGCCTGGCTGGCAGGCGTATCACGCGCGGCAGCGCCCGTGGCACGCGCACGATGGCGATCTCGTTGTGGCGGCCAAAGGCGTCAGAGCCCTTGAGGCGCACGATGAAGTTCAGCGATTTGTTGGCCACCATGGGAAAGGGGTGGGCGGGATCCAGCCCCACCGGCACCAGCAGCGGGCGCACCGCCTGCAGGAAATAGTCCTGCACCCAGCGGCGCTGCTCGGGCGTGCGCTCGCCGTGCGAGGCGATGCGCAGACCCTGCGCGGCAAAGGCCGGCGCCAGCACTGTGTTGTATAGCTGGTACTGGCGTGCCACCAGGTCTTGGGCCTGGGCCATCAAGGCGGCGCAGGCAGCCTGCGTGTACAGGCCTTCGCCATCGGCGCTGTGCGCCGCCGTCACATGCGGCGCGGCGCGCACCTCGAAGAATTCATCGAGGTTGGAGGAGACGATGCACAGGTAGCGCAGGCGCTCCAGCAGCGGCACCTCGGGACGCTGCGCCCAGTTGAAGACGCGCTCGTTGAAGGCCAGGATGCTGTGGTCGCGGTCGAGCAGCGCTTGCTTCGCGTCGCGGGGCGGGGTGGGCGAGGCGGTTTCGCAAACGGCTGCGGCGGCGCCGGCAATGCAGGGGGATGGGCAGAGGGGGGGAGCGAGGGGCGCGGAAAGGGTCAGGGGCAGCATTGGCGCGACGGCAAGGAGCAACCGGCGCAGTATGAAAACCCTTTGTGACGGCTTGGTGACAAGCCGGGGCGGGGCGTGCCCGAGGTGGCAATACCTAAGCCGATGGCGCCAGCAGCTGCTGCAGCCGCGCGCTGCTGGTGGTGTATTCCAGGCCCAGCTTGCAGCCGGCCAGCTGCTCGGCGGCGGCAAAGGCGGCCAGCGTGGCTTCATGAAAGCCGCACAGTATGAGCTTGCGCTTGCCGGGGTAGTGGTTCACGTCGCCCACGGCGTAGATGCCGCTTTCGCTGGTTTGAAAACCGGCGGTGTCCACGACGATCTGCTTGCGATCGAGCCGCAGGCCCCAGTCGGCCACCGGGCCCAGGCGCGGCGTGAGGCCCAGGTAGACCAGCAGCTGGTCCAGCGGCAGGTGCAGCGCCTGGCCATCCGGGCCGTGCAGCTGCAGCGCCAGCAGGCGGCCGGCCTGGGTCTGCTGCGCGGCGATCTGGCCGATGGCGACCCGGATGCGGCCGCTGGCGCGCAGTTGCTGCAGCTGCTGCAGCAGCTCGGGCGGGGCGTCGAAGACATCGCGCCGGTGCAGCAGGGTGACGCTGGCGGCATCGTTGTGGGCGCAGGCGATGGCCGCGGCCACGGCGGCTTCGTCGCCGCCGTGCACCACCGTGTGCCGGGCGGCGCACAGCGCGCCCAGGCTGTCCGTGCCCGGGTGGTAGTGCAGCTGGCGCCCCTGGTGTTGGGCCAGGCCCTCGGTCTTGAGCGTGCGCGGCATGAAGGCACCCACGCCGGCGGCTATGAACACGCAGCGCGCCTGCAGTTGCAGGCCGGCCGTGGTGCCAACGGCGAAGCCGCCCTCGGGCAGGCGCTGCAGGCTTTGCACCTGCTGGCCCAGGTGCAGGCGCGGGGCAAACGGGGCGATCTGCTGCGTGAGCCGCTGCACCAGCTCGCGGCCGGTGCAGTGCGCTATGCCGGGGATGTCGTAGATGGGCTTGTCGGCGTACAGCTGCACGCATTGCCCGCCCACATGGGGCAGGGCGTCAATGACATGGGCCGCGAGACCCTGCAACCCCAGCTGAAAAACCTGGAACAGGCCTACCGGCCCGGCACCGATGACGACGGCGTCGGCCCGCAGCGCGGGCATCAGAGGCTGAGATGCCATGGGCAATGGCCTCTCAGTCTCTTAGCGCTCTAGATCCTTGATCTTGCCGGCGGTGCCGTTCCATTCGTCAGCGTCGGGCAGGGCGGGCTTGCGCTTGGTGATGCTCTTGAACTTGGGCGTGAGCTCGGCGTTCAGCTTGATGAAGGACAGCTGGTCGCTGGGCAGGTCTTCCTCGGCAAAGATGGCGTTGGCCGGGCACTCGGGCACGCAGACGGCGCAGTCGATGCACTCATCGGGGTCGATGACCAGCATGTTCGGGCCTTCGCGGAAGCAGTCCACGGGGCATACATCCACGCAATCGGTGTATTTACACTTGATGCAGTTCTCGACAACGACGTGGGTCATGGGGATTTAGTTGGGGTAGCTATTGGGTGTAACCCGCGATTTTAGGCCCATGGTCGCCGCCGGGGGCGGGCGACCATGGGCCGGGTGCGGAAAACTTGATGCGGGTCAATGCATGGGTGCAGTGCTTGACGCTATCTGGAACATAAAACCGCGCCTTTTCGGCCTGGGCGGCGTTGCAAATCCGCGCGATAGCTACGGCTATCGCTGTGGTTTGCGCCTTGCCCAGACCAAAAATCCATCGGTTTATTTTGTTCCATCAAGCGCCAAACACTGCACCAGCACGGCGCCCGCGGTCTTGTGGCTGGCGGTGTCCACCAGGATCATGGAGCCGAGCACGCGCGCCTGGGCGAAGGCGGCCGCCGGCAGCGGTTCCTGCAGCAGCAGCTCCACATGGCCGATGGCGTTGGCTTCGAGCTGCTCGGCATCTTCTTCTGCCAGGGTGTGGATGTTCAGCCGATGCACCACGCGGCGCACCTTGGCCTTGACCCAGCGGTGGCCGTGCAGCGCCCAGTACACGCGGCCGGTCACCAGGGGCTCGTCGTCCATCCAGGCCACGGTGGCAGTGATCTCGCGTCGGCCGGGCCAGCTGGGTTGCTCGGCGGGGGTGTCGAAGTCATCTTCGGCCGTGGCGGCGGTGGGCGCAGCAATGATCCAGTCGCCGCGTGAGACGTCGACCTCGCGATCCAGGATGATGCCGGCGCTGGTGCCCGCATGTACCCCGGTGGGGCGGCGTGCGTGATCCAGCACCTGGGCAACGACCGCCTTCTGGCCGCTGGGGAAGATCTGCACCTGCGCCCCGGGCGCCACCTGGCCCGCCGCCATGCGGCCCCAGAACACGCGCCGGCCCTGGCTGGTGTCGGCTGATGACGAGAACTTCTCCACCCATTGCACGGGCAGGGCCAGCGGCAGCTGCGTGTCCGCCGGGGTGTGCGGCAGCAGCTCCAGAATTTGCAGCAGGCTGTGGCCCTCGTAGCCGCACCAGCCGGGGTGGCTGTCCACCACGTTCCAGCCCTTCAGGGCCGACACGGGCACGGTGGCGGCGACCTGGATGTCGGCGTCTTGCGCAAACCGCAGCAGCGCGGCGCGGATGTTGGTGAAGGCCAGGCCCGGGTCGGCCACGGCGTCTAGCTTGTTTACCGCGAACACCAGCGAATGCACGCGCAGCAGGTGCACCAGCAGGCTGTGGCGGCGTGTTTGCACCAGTAGTTCCAGATGCGGGTTCTTCCAGTCGAGCTTGGTGGCGTCCACCAGCACCACGGCGGCGTCGGCCTGGGATGCGGCGGTGACCATGTTGCGCGTGTACTGCTCGTGGCCCGGGGCGTCGCCGATGATGAACTTGCGCTCCTCGGTGGCGAAGTAGCGCCAGGCCACGTCAATGGTGATGCCCTGCTCGCGCTCGGACGAGAGCCCGTCGGTGAGCTGTGCCAGATCGACCTCGCCCGAGCGCGTCACGCCCGCCAGGTGATCCTGCAGCACGGCGCGGCTGTCCACCAGCAGGCGGCCGATCAGCGTGCTCTTGCCGTCGTCCACGCTGCCGCAGGTGATGAAGCGCAGCGCGGATGCATGGTCGGCGGGGGCGTTTGCTCCTGTTGGCTGAGCGGGGGTAGCTATGGGATTGAGAGTGGTCATGCTGGTGATCGTTGTGCGTTGTGCGTTGTGCGTTGGGCGTTGAGCGTTGAGCGTTGAGCGTTTTGCGTTGAGCGTTGAGCGGGGGGCGTTGTCGCAAAACGCTCGACGCCCAACGCTCAACCTGCCCTTAGAAATAGCCGTCCTTCTTGCGCTTTTCCATGGAGGCTTCGCTGGTCTTGTCGTCCATGCGTGTGGCGCCGCGTTCGCTGACCTCGGCGGCCAGGGTTTCGATCACGATTTCCTCGGCGCTGGCGGCTGCGCTTTCCACCGGGCAGGTGCAGGTGATGTCGCCCACGGTGCGAAAGCGCACGGTGCGCGTTTGTACCTGCTCGCCGTCCTTAGCGGGGGTCAGCGGCGTCACCGGCACCAGCAGGCCGCGGCGCTCGACCACCTGGCGTGGGTGGGCGTAGTACAGCTCGGGCAGGCCGACGTTTTCACGGGCGATGTACTGCCACACGTCCAGCTCCGTCCAGTTGCTGATGGGGAACACGCGGAAATGCTCGCCCGGGGCGATGCGCGTGTTGAACAGCGTCCACAGCTCCGGGCGCTGGGCCTTGGGTTGCCATTGGCCGAAGCTGTCGCGGTGGCTGAAGATGCGCTCCTTGGCGCGCGCCTTTTCCTCGTCGCGGCGCGCGCCGCCGATCAGCGCGTCGAAGCGGAACTCCTCTATGGTTTCGAGCAGCGTCACCGACTGGTGCACGTTGCGGCTTTCGCCCGGGTGCGCCAGGCGCACCGTGCCGCGCGCCATGGAGTCCTCCACGCTGCGCACGATGAGCTCGGCGCCCAGTTCCCGGGCGCGCTGGTCGCGGTAGTTGGTGACCTCGGGGAAGTTGTGGCCGGTGTCTATCATCAGCAGCGGGTAGGGGATGCGCCCGGCGCCAAAGGCTTTCTCGGCGCACTTGAGCATCACCAGCGAATCCTTGCCGCCCGAGAACAGCAGGGCGGGGCGCTCGAAGCTGGCGGCGACCTCGCGCAGGATGAAGATGGTTTCTTCCTCCAGCGCGTCGAGGTGGCGGTTGCTCAGGTGGCTCAGGACTTGGGGGTCAACACGGGCGTTCATTCGTTTTTCCATTCAAGATTCGGGCTGCAGCGATGCTGGGTCTATGCTGGAAGCTATCATTTTTAATGTTTCCATACCTCAGAAGCTGGCGTCATGCCCGCGCAGGCGGGCATCCAGCCGTTGCGCAGGGCCATGGATTCCCGCCTACGCGGGAATGACGGTGTGCAAACAAGCGCGTCTGAGACATGACACCAATACAAGCGTTTTTCAGTGGGTCAGATGCAGGCCGCACTCGCGCTGCTCCTCGCCCTTGGTCGGGTCCACGTAGTCGAAGTTGTTGGGCAGGCCGTGCAACTCGCAGTACTGGTACAGATCCCTGGACGACCAGTGCAATAGCGGCGCGACCTTGATCAGGCCGTCGGGGTTGATGCTCACCGGATCCATCTGGGCGCGCACGGCGCTGTCTGTGGCGCGCAGCGCGGTGAACCAGACCTTGGGCGCGGTCTCGCGCAGCGCGCGGGCGAAGGGCTCCAGCTTCACCTCCTGGGTGAAGGCGGCGTGGCGCGGGTCGTCCAGGGCCGGCACCGGGCCGTCCACCGCCTCGCGGTGCGCGCGCGAGCGCAGCGGCAGGTAGATGCGCAGATTCAACTTCAGCAGCCGGGTCACCTCGTTGGCATAGCGGTAGGTGGCCTCGGTGTTGTAGCCGTTGTCCATCCAGACCACCGGCACGTCCGGCTGCACTTGCGAGACCAGGTGCAGGATGACCGCCTCGAACGGGCGGAAGTTGGTAGTGACTATGGAACGCTGGTTCAAGCCCAGGGCCCATTGCACCAGGCCTTGGGCATCGCGGCCCAGTTCGGCGTTGACGCGTTCGAGGTCGAGAGCGCTCATGCCGCCTCCCGCGCGAACAGGGGCCGGGGCTCCAGCGCATCGCCCTGGTAGAAGGCGGCAAAGCGCGCGAACTGGCGCTCGGCGGCTTCGGCGTTGACGCCCGGGGCCAGCACGGCGCTGCTGAAGCCGCTCCTGTGCATGTGCACCAGTTGGTCGATCAGCACGTCACCCGTGGCGCGGATGTCGCCGGTGAACTTGTAGCGCCGGCGCAGCAGCACGGCCTGGCTGTAGGCGCGGCCATCGGTGAACTTGGGGAAATGCAGATCGATGCGCGCCACGCCGTCGAGGGCCCCGGACGACGCCAGATCCGCCAGCTCGGCATCGTTGGCGATTTGCAAGGCGTTTTCGGCCTCAAGGTAGGTAGGTTGGGCGTCGGCAGCTATGATTTTCATGATGGTTCTGGTGTGCTTGGGGCTTATTCCGCCAGGGCCTCGGCCTTGGCGTGGCGCGCGCCGTTGGCGGCTGCCTTGAACGGGTCGTGGCCTATGCGGCGCAGGGCGGCTATGAACAGCTCGCCCGGCTTGCGCAGCGCGCGGAAGGTGTCCAGCAGGGCCTCGATCACGTCCGGCACCTCGGCCGCCGAGAACGACGGGCCCACCACCTTGCCGCCAATGGCGGGGCCGGAAAGCGCTGAGCCGTCCGCCCCGCCCAGGGTGATCTGGTACCACTCCTTGCCGTCCTTGTCCACGCCCAGGATGCCGATATGGCCGCTGTGGTGGTGGCCGCAGCTGTTGATGCAGCCGCTCATGTGCAGGTCTATGGGGCCCAGGTCGAACAGCTCGTCCAGATCCTGGTAGCGCTCGGTGATGGCCGCCGCGATCGGCAGCGAGCGCGCATTGGCCAGCGAGCAAAAATCACCGCCCGGGCAGGCGATCATGTCCGTCAGCAGGCCGATGTTGGGCTGGGCCAGGCCCAGCTTGCGCGCCGCCTCGTACAACGCCGGCAGGTCGGCCTCGAACACCCAGGGCAGCAGCAGGTTCTGCTCGTGCGTCAGGCGCGCCTCGCCGCTGGAGAAGCGCTCGGCCAGCTGGGCCAGCGCGTCCAGCGTGTCGGCATCGGCATCGCCGGGCGCGAAGCCCACGCGCTTGAACGACAGCGTTACCGTCTTCATGCCGGCCATGCGGTGGCCGCGCACGTTCTGCTGCAGCCAGCGCTGGTAGAGCTGGCCCTGCGGGTTCACGCTGCTGGCCAGGTTGGCGGGCTTCAGCTCGGGCACGACGAAGTGGCCGGCCACGCGGTCGAATTCGGCCTGGGTGATGCGGTGGGGCGCACCGTCCTGCTCGCAAATGGCCTGGTATTCCTTCTCCACCGCGTCAATGAAGGCCTGGCCCTCGCTCTTGACCAAAATCTTGATGCGCGCCTTCCACTTGTTGTCGCGCCGGCCGTAGCCGTTGTAGACGCGGATGATGGCCTCGATGTAGTTCAGCAGTTCGGCCCAGGGCAAGAATTCGCGCACCACGGTGCCGATGATGGGCGTGCGCCCCATGCCGCCGCCGACCTTGACGGTGAAGCCCACCTCGCCCGCGGCGTTCGTCAAGGCCTGCAGGCCGATGTCATACCAGCCGATGGCGGCGCGGTCTTCGTGGGCGCCGTTGAAGGCGATCTTGAACTTGCGCGGCAGGTAGGAAAACTCGGGGTGCAGCGAGCTCCACTGGCGCGTGATCTCGGCGAATGGGCGGCAATCGACGACGCCGTCCTCGGCAATGCCCTCCAGTGCATCGCAGGTGATGTTGCGGATGTCGTTGCCGCTGGTCTGAATACCGTGCATGTGCACGCTGGCCAGCAGATCCATCACGTCGGCGGCGCGGGTGATGGGAATCCAGTTGAACTGCACGTTGGTGCGCGTGGTGAAGTGGCCGTAGCCGTATTTGAGCGGCGCCGCCGCCAGCGTCAGGCCGGGCTGGGCGGCCTGCAGCTCGTCCTGCGTGGCCTGGGCGTGGGCCAGCAGCTCAGGACTGGGCCGGTCGTATTCGCGGGCGATGTGCGCCAGGGTGCGCAGCTGCAGGCTGCTGATCTCGCCATAGGGCACGGCGATGCGCGCCATGGGGGCGTAGCGCTGGATGTACCAGCCGTTTTGCAGGCGCAGCGGCAGCATCTGCTCGTCGCTCAGCTCGCCTCTTTGCCAGCGTTCCAGCTGGTCGCGGAACTGCTGGGCGCGCAGCTGGACGAATTGACGGTCGAATGCGGTGTATTGGTACATGGCAGGTTTCTGGTCTGGACCCGTCGCCCCCCCGGAGCGGGGCAGCGGGCCATGCGGGGTGCCCTGGGGCAAAACAATGGATGGGCGCGACTGTAGGGGTGGGCTATATAAAAACAAACTACTGTTTCGTGATTCACTTATTCTTTGAAAGTTATATCGACCCCCGGTGCACCACCCGCTGCGCCGAGGTTGTTACTGCTGGAATCTTCTTTTGCGCAGCGTACAAAGGGCCGCAACATTGCGAGGCCATAGTGAGGCTGGCAACGGTTCTACGGCTTGGCTGCACGGTGCGACCCGGTCGCAACCTCGATGACGGAGGTATGCCATGAACAAAACCCTGCTTCTTTGCGCGCTGGCCTTGGGTGGCACCACGCTGTGCCAGGCCGCGGCGGCCACCGAGTACGGCACCATCCTCAGCAAGACCCCCGCCTACACCCAGGTGGCGGTGCCCGAGACCCAATGCGTTAACCAGCCGGTGGCGCTGCAACCGCCCCCCAGCGGGGGTGGCGCCCTTGTCGGGGCGCTCGTCGGCGGCGGGCTGGGCAACGCGGTGGGCGCTGGCGCTGGCAGGGCCGCCGCCACGGCTGTCGGTGCGCTGGCGGGCGCCGTGGTGGGCAACAACGTGGAGGCCGGCAGCACCCCGCCGGTCATGGCCAGCGTGCCGCAATGCCGCACGCTGACGCGCTATGACAACCGCCTGGTGGGCTATGACGTGGTCTACGAGTACAACGGCCAGCGCTACAACGCCCGCCTGCCCAACGACCCGGGCGAGCGCATCGCGCTCAGCATCACGCCGGCCGTGACGCAGCCGCCACCGCCGCTGCCGTATGCGGCCACCGCCGTGGTGCCCGGGCGGGTCGTCGGCTACGCGGCGGCACCCGTGGTGTACGCCGCGCCGCCCTGGGTCTATGCCCCGCCCGTCTACTGGGGCCCGCCCGTGGGCGTGAACATCGGCTTTGGCTGGTGGGGCGGCCGTGGTTACCGCGGCCACTGGCGCTGAGCGACTGAGAGCCTGAGAGGCAATTCCCCATGCCCGCCTTGCACGCCAAAACACCGCCACTCTTCGTTGCAAATACTCGCCATAGCCCGAGCTATGGCTGCGTTTTGCGCCTCGATTGGTGGCGTTTTGACGTGCCTTTCGGGCACGGCCAATTTCCTCTCAGCCTCTGAGTGGAGGTCAACATGCGCCGAACATCACTGAGCGTGGGCTTGCTGGCATGGGCGCTGGCCCTCGGTGCCCAGGGCGGCCAGCTGCCCGATAACCTGCTGGGCTCACCCATGCCGGCGGCGCAGGCCAGCCGCGCCATCACCATCGGGCCGCAAACGCGCTACGTCAACGTCCAGCAGGGCGAGGTGGTGCGCTTTGTCGTGAACGGCCAGGAGTTTGCCTTCAAGTTCGACAGTCCGAACGTGGCCTCCTTCGACCTGCAGCGCGTTGCGCCGGCCGGCATGCTGGATCACAGCGTCATGGCCTACGTGGCGCCCGCGCCCGACGGCGGCGGTGGCCGGGGCATGCGCGGGGGCCACGGCGGGCGTTGAACCAGATGCTGCGGGGCTACAGGCGCTCGGTGCTCAGGGCCCTGGCCAGCTTGGCATCCAGCGGCAGCGGTTCGCCATGCAGGCGGGCGGCCAGCAGTTCGCCGCACAGCAGCGACAGCGTCAGGCCGCGCGCGCCCATGGCGGTGCAGACCCATGGGCCGCCTTCCACGGGGCCGACGATGGGGAGGCGGTCGGGCGCGGCGCAGCGCACGGCGGCCCAGGTGCGCACGGCGCCTTCGGGTTGTGACGGGGCCCGGGCGAAGGCCGGCGCCAGTGCGTCGGCCAGCGCGGGTGCCAGGCCGCGCAGCCTTTCCAAATTAGCCGCCAGGGCCGTGGCCTGGTCGGCGTCGCTGGGCGGCAGGGCCGTCTGATCGCGCTCGAAGGTCGAGCCCAGCACCCAGCCCGGGCCTTCGGCCATGGGCACCTGGGGCACCAGGTTGCCATGGCCGTTCAGCGGTTGCTGCGGCCAGGCGGCGGGCTGCGGCGCCTGGGCGTGCAGGCCCCAGGCGATCTGCCCGCGCAGGGGCTGCAGCCTCCATGGCGCGCCCGCCAGCGCCATGCTCTGCGGCCCGGCGCAGACGACGACCAGCTCGGCCGCGCCGAGCGGCTTGCCGGCTCCATCCAGCGCCTGCCAGACAGATTCGCTGCCCTCGGTGCGCTGCAGCCGCGCCACTTCGGCGTTGCCAATCCAAGTGATATCTGCTTGCTTCAGCAGCCGCTGTATGAGTTGCGGCGGGCGCACCCAACCGCCGCGTGCATGCCAGCAGGCCGTGGCGTCCAGGGGCAGGGCGTTGGCCGCCAGTTGCCCGGGCGTGGCCGGCCGGCTCCAGTCCAGGCCGGGGCCGTCGCGCCAGGCCAGGCCGGGCGTGCCGTCCACGCGGTGCTCCAGGGCGCCGCAGTCGCTCCACTCGCCGCCGCGCGTGGCCGCCGCCAGTTGCTCCAATGTCTGTAGCGTGGTACGCACGCCGGCGCGCGACAGGCGCGACAGCAGGCTGTCGTCGGGCGATACATGCGAGGCGAACACGCCCGCGGGCAGGCCCGATGCGCCGGCGGCGGGTGCCGCGGCGCTATCCAGCACCGTGACCTGCCAGCCGCGCCGCGCCAGGCTGGCGGCCACGGCGGCGCCGGCCAGCCCGGCGCCCAGCACCAGGCAGCGCGCGGGCGCGGCGACGGCCACATCGGGCAGCACGGGCCGGCCGGCGCGCGGCTGCCAACGGGGGTTGAAGCAGGCCCGCAGGTTGTCGCGCTTGGGGTGTACGCCCGGCACCTTGGCGACTTCGAAGCCGCACTGCGCCAGGCCGTCGCGCACGCCGCGCGCCACGCTCCATGTGGCGAGCAGCGTGCCGCGGCGGCAGCAGCGCGCCACGGCCTTGAGCAGCTGCGGGCTCCACATGTCCGGGTTGCGCTGGGGGCTGAAGCCGTCCAGGTACACCGCATCCGCCATCGGCTGCTGCTGGCGCAGCATGGCCTGGGCGTCGCCTATGTAGAGCGTGAGCAGCACGCGCCCGCCCTCGAAAGACAGCCGGTGCACGCCGGGCAGCAGACCCCAGAATTGCGCCTGCAGCTGCCGCGCCAGCTCTTGCAGCTCGGGCTCGGCCGGAGCGGCGCGCAGCAGGTCGCCCGCGCTAACCGGCCAGGCCTCGCAAGAGACGAAGTGCAGCCGCTGCGGCCGCGCCGGATCGGCGCGCCAGGCGGCCCAGGTGACCAGGAAGTTCAGCCCCAGGCCAAAGCCCGTCTCCAGGATGCGCCACTGCGGCTGGCCGGCCCAGGAGCCGGGCAGGCCGCAGCCGGCCAGGAACACCTGCCGGGCCTGGTCCAGGCCGCCATGTTCGCTGAGGTAGCGGTCGCCAAAGCGCGCGCTGTAGGGCGTGCCGTCGGCCAGCCAGTCAAGTGGTTCAGCCATGGCGCCGGCCCGTCATTCCCAGCGCTGGTGGTAGGAAAAAACCGGCAGCCGCCAGTGCCAGCGTATGGCCGCCAGCCGCAGCGCCAGCCCGCCGACAAAGCACACGGCGGTGCCCAGGTTGTGTTCCACGCCCCAGGCGCGCAGCACCAGGAACAGCAGGCACACGGCCATGGAGACGCTGGCATAGAGCTCGCGCCGGAACACCACCGGCACCTGGTTGCACAGCACGTCGCGCAGGATGCCGCCGCTGATGCCGGTGATCATGCCGCTCATGATGACCACCACCGTGGGGTAATCCAGCTCCAGCGCCACGCTGCAGCCGATGAGCGAAAAGGCGATCAAGCCCAGCGCGTCCAGCCACAGGAACACCTGCTTGAGGCGGTGCATGAAGCGCGCCACCACGGTCGTCAGCAGGCCGGCGGCGATCACCAGGTAGACATATTCGGGGTGCTGCGTCCAGCCCAGCGGATAGTGGCCCAGCACCATGTCGCGTATGGTGCCGCCGCCCAGGGCGGTGACGAAGGCGATCACCGTCACGCCAAAGACATCCATGTTGCGCCGCCCGGCCGCCAGCGCGCCGGACATGGCCTCGGCCGCGATGGCCAGCAGGTAGATCACCAGCATGAAGCTGATCTGCGAGGTCTGGAAGGACTCCAGCAGGGAGGTGGAAGGGAGCACGGGCGGGGTTTGGAGCGAGGGCCGCCGCGGCGCCCCTGGGGAGCGCGCGGCCAGGGTGGCGGGGCAAGCGCGCCATTATCACCGTGCGCGCCTTGCGGTCGGTGCAATGAAAAAGGGAACGTGGCCCGCACGTTCCCTTTGCTTGACCGGGTTCCGCAATCAGAATCGATGGCGCATGCCCACGGCAAACGAGTTGCCGCGATCGAAACGCGTGATCTTGTCGCTCATGTAGACGGCGTACAGGTCGGTGCGCTTGGACAGGTTGTGGTCGTAGCCCAGCGACAGGGTGTCGCGCTTGGCTCCGGCCAGTGCCACGCCGGCCGAGCCCGTCCACTTGGTGCTGGCAAATGCGGCCAGCAGCTTGCCCTGGCCTACGGCGTAATCGGCGCTCAGGCTCCAGGTCTTGCTTCTGGCCTCGCCGGGGGCACCGGCGTAGTTGTCGTTCTTGGTCTGCTCGTAGTTGGCGTACAGGTTGGCCGGGCCGAAACCGGCCTTGCCCGACAGCATCCACGCGTCCTGCTGCGAAAAGCCGAGCTTGACGTTGCCCACCGTGCCCGGCAGCGGATTGTCCATGCGCACCCGGTGCACAAAGCCGCCCAGGCCGTAGCGCCCATTGAAGTACAAAAAGCTGGCGCCCACGTTGCGGTTGGCGTTGTTGCCCGCCACCTCGCCGAACTGGTAGTGCACGTTGGCCGTCAGGCCGCCCATGTTGGGCGTGGTGTAGCGCACCTGGTTGCTCCAGCCCGTGTCGCCGGCGTTGGTCGAATCCCAGCCCGTGCCATTGAACAGCGGCACATTGCCGTGCACGATGATGGGCGAGAAGGTGAACGAGTCGCCAAACGCGTTGAACAGCGCCGTGGGCAGAAAGTTGGGCGCCCCGTCGCGGCCCAGGTGCACGGTGCCAAAGTCACCGCTCAGGCCGACGAAGGCGTTGCGGCTGAAAAAGGTCTCGTTGCCGTTGAAGCGGCCGGGCGTGCCCGTGTCGTTGCGCAGATAGCCGCCGAGCTTGAATTCCGCCTTCAGGCCGCTGCCCAGGTCTTCCTTGCCCTCCATGCCCCACCAGGAGGTGCTCATGCCGCTGGAGTTGACGGCGCTCACGCGCTTGCTGCCCGAGGACTGCATGGAGCCCACGTAGGCATCCATCAGGCCCGAGAGGGTGACGCTGCTTTGTGCCCAGGCGCCGCCGGACATGGCCCCAAGCGACAACGCGGTGATGAATATTTTCTTCATGTTTGAGTCAGTAAGTTGTTGTGATGAAAATGGCTGGGGTATTTATTTGGCAGCGGTTTCAGCCATCGTGGGCGCCGAAAACTCCTTGGGTGCCTTCATTTTCTTGAACAGAAAAAAGTAGAGCCGGATATATTGACCCACCAGGATGGCATTCATGATGGTGCCTTCCCGAATGAATTTGGGCTCGCCCAGGAAAGACAGGCCTATCAACGCCGAGGTAACCAACAGCGTGCAATCGAAGGCGGTCTTGATGTTGCCCCATTTCCAGCCCATGCGTTTGAAAATCGTGTTGACGAACATGTCTATGGGCATCAGCACCAGATTGGCGCGGATCATCAGAAACAGGCCAAAAGCGAGCAAGGCGTCGGCAAATGCCAGTAGCAGGAATTTTTGGTAGTAGACATCAAAGCTCACCGACTTGGTCAGCATCAGGTTCAAATCAAGAAACGCCGCCAGTACGAAGGCCGGTATCAGCGAGGCGAAATTCTTCAGCTTGAAGTCCTTGGGCAAGACCAGGTAGGTCAGGAACAGCATGATCAGCTCGAGCATGAAGTTGTAGGTGCCCTGGCTCAATGGCGGGTAGACCAGGGTCATGGTGCGGGTCAGGCTGCTCTGCGGCGAGATGCCTATCCCCGCCCGGATGGCGAAGCTCACGCCCAGGGTCAGTACGTAGATGCCGACGATGTAGGTGATCCAGCGCCGTTTCAGGCTGCCGGTGTCAATGATTTCTGCTTCCTTGGCATGGTGGGCCATGTTTGTCTCCTTGTATGTCTGTCTTGTCTTGGGTGGTGCATGTCGCCGGCATTGAATTTTCCGCCCATGCACACTTGGGTTTTCCTGGTGATCCACCGGGGGCAGGGTGATGGATTCCCGCCCCCGGCTTCTCAACCACCGGCGATGCACCAGGCCATGCGCCGGTTCTTCATCATCAGACCATGAAACCGAAACGATCGAGGGAGATGAACAGCGTAAGCAGCTTGTTCACCACTGGTTCGCCCTCGTTGCGGTTGCCCAGGGCCTCCAGGGCGGCGTCGATCTCGCGCGTGCCCTGCAGCAAATCGGCCAGGTTCATATTGGCCATGACGCCGTAGATATCCAGCGGCAGGAAGGCCTTGGCCTGCTTGTCGTCGGTGACCAAGCAGCCGCCCACGTGGCTGTCCACCTGCTGGAGGCAGTGGCACATCTCGGCGCTGTCGTCGCCCACGACGACGAAGTAGGCCTTGGGCGCGGGCCAGAACGTGGCCACGGCACCGCGCGTGACGGACACGCCCTTGAACAGGCCGTTGACCACATGGCGCTTGCCATTGGCGTAGCGCTGCACCACCGAGATGCGATTCAGCTTGGCGCCCTGGTATTCGGGCACCACCTTGCCGTCCTGATACGGCACCCAGACCTCCTGGAAGAACTTCTCGTGGCCACGGCCATACACATCGAACAGATAGACCTTGGCCTGCTGGCCATCGGCGGAGATCTCCAGCGGCACCAAGTCCAGCTGCGCCGCCGTGAGGTCGGCCAGGCCGGGCACGGGCTGCTTCGCCATGCCCGAGTAGTCGATCTCCACCTGCTTGAGCATCTTGCGGTCTTTGGCGACCAATTCACCGTCTTTGAACACGAAACACGGGTTAATTTTCGACAGGCTGTCGGTGAGCACGATATCGGCAAAGCGCCCGGGGGTGAGCGAGCCGATCTCCCGATCCATCTTGAAGGCCCTTGCGGTATGCAACGTGGCCATCTTGATCGCCTGGATCGGGTCTATGCCCATTTCTGCGCACAAGGAGATGATCCAGTCCATGTGGCCCTTGGTCAGCACGCGATCGACGGAGATGTTGTCGGCGCACAGCTGGAAGTTGTCGGTGGGCCATTTGCGCTTGACGATGGCGCGCAGCATGGTCTTGATCACCTCGGGGCTGCCCACGCCGAACTTGATCTGCGTCTGCAGGCCGTAGCGCACGCTTTTCTCGATGTCGTCCTCCTTCCACACGTCGTGGTTGGCATAGGCGCCAATCGCGGGCATGTAGTTGAGCATCATTTCCGACAGCGCCGTCACGCCCCAGTGGGTATTCATGAACTTTCCGTTGGCGCGTCCCAGGGCGGACTTGCGGAAGTCGTCGTCATTGCCCACGCTGTAGGTCAGGTGTGCCAGCTCGCCCAGGCCGATGAAGGGCTCCATCTTCAGCAGCGCCTCGGTCACCTCCACCGTGGTCTTCTTGCCCGGTGCGAAGGCGAATACGCGGTAGGGCAGGTTCTGGTAGTCCTTGAACAGGCCTTCGGTCGCCTGTATGGCTTCGGGGCCGGCGGCGCTCACGAAGTCCAGGCATTCCGAGAAAATCGTTGTCGTGCCGCAGGGCACGATGGCCTCGCCAAAGGCCACGGGGTGTGCCAGCTGCGCCTCGAAATGCACATGGGCGTCGATCAGGCCGGGAATGGCATACAGGCCTTCGCCATCGAAAACCTGGCGCACCTTGATCGCCGATTCGTCGGGATTCAGGGCCACGATGCGCTTGTTGTAAACCAGGATGGAGCCCTGATAAACGCTTTCGCTGTGCACATCCAGGATATTCAGGTTTTTCAGAAGAAGATCTGCTTCGCGCTTGCCATGTAGAATATCGAAAATCGCCCTCACCTGATCGTAATGGGTGTCCACCTGGTCTTTGTGCATGACGGTGGTGGCGTTGCGCTCGCTGACTTCCTGGTACATGGTTTGTCTCGCTTTCCTTGTGGGTTTGAAAATTTCGTGCCGTCAATATCAATCCGCGTGAAGTTGATGCAAATCAATATCAAGGGCGCCTGTGGTCTCACGTGCTTTGATTCGCTGGTTTCAACTCGAATCGTCATCCAACGCGATAGGCGTAATGAAAACAAAAATGACTGTTTCTGAAAAGAATAGATTTCAGCGCAGACCGTACGCTTTCCGAGTACGCTACATGGAACAAGGAGGTTCCTGTCCATGCTGCACTCCCGCCTGCTGCGCTACATCGACGAGGTGGCTCGCTGCGGCTCCATCCGCGGGGCCGGGGAGCGGCTGCATGTGGCGCCTTCCGCCATCAACAAGCATGTGCTTGAGCTGGAGGCGGAAATCGGCGAACCGCTGTTCGAGCGCCTGCCGCGCGGCCTGCGGCCCACGGCCGCGGGCGAGATCCTGCTGGCCCATGTGCGCAAGACCATGCTGGAGTACCGTCAGGTCGAGGCCGAGATACGCGACCTGAAGACCCTGCAAAGCGGCGAGGTCATCATCGCCACCATGACCGGCCTGGCCAGCGGCATCGTCGCCATGGCCGCTGCCAACTTTGCGGCGCGCCACCCGCAGATACAGATCTCCATCCGCGTGCTGTTTGTGCGCGAAATCCTCGATGCCCTGGTCAGTGGCGCGGCCGACCTGGGCCTGGGCTTCAACCTGCCGCCATCGCCGCAGCTGGAAAGCCTGTGGGAGATGGACACCAGCCTGGGTGCGGTGCTGTCGCCCCGGCATGCGCTGGCACGCATGGAGTCGATACCGCTGGCGCATTGCACCTCGTATCCGCTGATCTTCGCGGATCGTTCCATGGTGATCCACGGCATCATTGCCGACACCTTTGTCGATGCCGGCCTCAGCGTCGAGCCTGCGTTTCGCACCAACTCCATCGAGGCCATGAAGCGCCTCGCCGCCGCCAGCGAGAGCATCGCCTTCCTCAGCAAGTTCGACATCGCGGAGGAGCAGCGCCAGGAGCTGCTGGTCTACCGGCAGATCCGCGACCGCGCGTTCAGCAAGAACATGTTATCGCTCGTGCGCCGCGAAAAGCACGCCCGCGGCCTGGCAAGCCTGCTGTTCGCAGAAGAGGTGATGGCCGTGCTGGGCGCCGTGAGCGCCTGAAGGCGTCGGTTGCCGCACCGGCGCCGCTGGCGAAGAAGTGGTGGTGACAAAACCACTTCTTGCAAGGCTTGACGTAAGTTACGCCTTGGGCGGGACGTAGCCCGCCGCAGCGTCTGCGCCGCTGCCGGAAACGGGGTTTTAGCGAAACCACTTCTTGCAAGGCTTCACTTCGTTACGCCTTGGGCGGGACATATCCCGCCGCAGCGTCTGCGCCGCTGCCGAAAACGGGCGGTTTTAGCGAAACCACTTTTTGCAAGGCTTCACTTCGTTACGCCTTGGGCGGGACGTAGCCCGCCGCAGCGTCTGCGCCGCTGCCAAAGAAGTGGTTTTCCATCTGGCGGGCGAGGTATTGGCGGGCGCGGGCGTCGGCCAGGTTCAGGCGGTTTTCATTGACCAACATGGTCTGGTGCTTGAGCCAGTCGCCCCAGGCCTGCTTGCTCACGTTCTCGAAGATGCGCTTGCCCAGCTCGCCAGGGTAGGGGGGGAAGTCGAGGCCGGGGGCTTCCTTGCCGAGCTTGATGCATTGAACGGTGCGTGCCATGGGGGGTACTCTCTTTAGACTAAATTGGAATAAATAACTGAAATCAAATTCGTTTCAGTTTTGATGACTGGCTTTCAGAATGCGCCGCATCGGTGGGCTGTGCAAACCATCGTGCAACGAAAGCCTTCATGAAAAGACGCCGCGACTTTATCAAGTTTCCCCTGGCCGCCGCCCTGGCCTCGCTCATGTCCTTGACGGTTTTGCCGTCGTTCGCGCAGCCGGCGCAGTTTTTGAACGTTTCCTACGACCCCACCCGCGAGCTGTACGCCGAATACAACCAGGCCTTTGCCCGGCACTGGAAGGCCAGGACGGGGCAGGACGTGCAGTTGCGCCAGTCGCATGGTGGCTCGGGCAAGCAGGCGCGCTCCATCATCGACGGGCTGGATGCCGACGTGGCAACGCTGGCTCTGGGCGGCGATGTGGACGCTCTGGCACGCCAGGGGCTGGTGCGGGCCGACTGGCAAAAGCGCCTGCCGCACAACTCGGCGCCCTATGCCTCGACCGTGGTGTTCCTGGTGAAGAAGGGCAACCCCAAGGGCTTGAAGGACTGGGACGACCTGGCAAAACCCGGCGTTCAGGTCATCACCCCCAACCCCAAGACCAGCGGTGGCGCGCGCTGGAACTACCTGGCGGCATGGGAGTTCGCCAAGCGCAAATATGGCGGTGATGCCCCAGCGCGGGACTTTGTCGCCCGCCTGTACCGGAACGTGCCCGTGCTCGACACCGGCGCGCGTGGCTCCACCATCACCTTCGTGCAGCGCGGCGTGGGCGACGTGCTGCTGGCCTGGGAGAACGAGGCCATGCTGGCGCTCAGGGAGTTCGGCAGGGACAGGTTCGAGGTCGTCGTGCCCTCGTTGTCCATGCTGGCCGAGCCCACCGTGGCCGTGGTGGACAAGGTCGTCAACAAGAAGGGCAGCCGTGCGCTGGCCGAGGAATACCTGCGCTACCTGTACTCCGACGAGGGGCAGGACATCGCCGGCCGCAACTACTACCGCCCCACGGGCGACAAGGCCAAGGCCAAGTTTGCCGCGCAGTTCCCCAAGCTCACGCTGGTGACCATAGACCAGGCCTTTGGCGGCTGGGCCAGGGCGGACAAGGAGCACTTTGCCGATGGCGGGAGCTTCGATCAGATCTACGGCAAGCACTGACTGCCGCGCAGGGCGCACGTCAGGCCCCGCGTCACATCAGGGTGCGGGGCCACCGCCTCCGCCTCCGCCTCTATTTGGTCCGCAGCGTCACCCGAATGCGCTCCAGCGACGGCGACGGTTGCGTCACGCTGCTGTCGAACGGATGCATGGCCATGCCGAAGGCCTTCACGATGCGCTGCACGTAGGCGCGTGTCTCCATGTAGGGCGGCACGCCGCGGTAGCGCTCGACCGTGCCCTCGCCGGCGTTGTAGGCGGCGGCCACCAGTGCCACGTCGCCCTCGAAGTAGGCCAGCAGCCAGCGCAGGTAGGACAGGCCGCCGCGGATGTTCTGCGCCGGGTCGTAGGGGTTCTTGACCTGAAAGCGCTCGCTGGTCTCGGGGATCAGCTGCATCAGCCCCTGTGCGTTCTTGGGTGACAGGGCCTGTGGGTTGAAGTTGGATTCGGCGGCAATGATGGCCAGTGCCAGCTGGGGCTCCACCTGGAACTGGGGCGCCATCTTGCTCACCAGATCCACGATCTTGCGCGGCGCCACGGCCTGGTAGTCCACGCCGGGCTGGGCGGCCTTGGCCGCCGCGCGCGCTGGCGCACGCATGCATTCGGGCACCTTGCCGGTGCTGCCGCCGACGACCTTGAGCATGCGCACCGCCACATCCAGCCCCTGCTTGGCGGCCGCCTGGAAGAAAAAGGCCGCCGCTTCGTCGTCGCGCGCCACGCCGCGTGCATTGGCATACATCCAGCCCAGGTTGTACTGGGCCACCATGTCGCCAAGCCGCGCGCTTTTGCAGTACAGGGCCACGGCCCGCTGGGTGTCGCGCGCCACGCCTTCGGCATGCTCGTAGGCAATGGCCTGTTCGCGCAGGCTGGCGGCCAGGGCCGCATCGCCACTCTTGGTCTGCGCTTGCGCCCCACCCATGGCAAGGGCACAAAACAAGGCCAATGACGGCGGTGTGAGGGGTGACGGGCGCAGGGGCATGGCTTTGAGTATGCGCGACTTTGCGGCATGCGTCACGCCTGTGCCGGCCATGCAAGTGCCCGCTACTGGCGCGCGACGCGGTCTTTGCCAGAATGCAGCTTTCCCCCAGGAGCCATGCCATGCGCCGCCTTGCCAGCCACTGCCGCAGTCCGCACCCCCATGGGCGCTGGTATTGGCCGGCCGCGCTGGTGCTTGCCTGCACCATGCTTGCGCAGGCGCAGGCGCAGGCGCCGACCACCTCAGCCAGTCCTGCGCCGCGCATCACCGCGCATACCGTGGTCGCGGGGCTGCAGCATCCCTGGGCCGTGGCCTTTTTGCCCGATGGCCGTTATCTGATCACCGAGCGAGCGGGCCGGCTGCGCCTGGCCACGCACGACGGCCGGCTGCTGGCACCTATCACCGGCCTGCCGCCCATCGCCAGCGGTGGCCAGGGCGGGTTGCTCGACGTGGTGCTGGACAGTGACTTTGCAAGCAACCGCACGCTGTATTTCTGCTTTTCCGAACCCGGCAGCGGCACTGACCTGGGCAAGAACAGCACGGCCATGGCACGCGCACGGCTGTCCGACGACGGCCTGCGGCTGCAAGACCTGCGGGTCATCTTTTCGCAGCGCCCCAAGATCGCCAGCCGCCTGCACTTCGGCTGCCGCATCGTCGAGCGCCAGGTGAACGGCCGGAGCGACGGCACGCTGTTCCTCACGCTGGGCGAACGCTTCAGCGAAAAAGACCAGGCGCAGAACCTGCAAAGCCACCTGGGCAAGATCGTGCGCGTGGGCAAGGACGGGAGCGTGCCGCCCGACAATCCTTTCGTGGGCCGCGCTGATGCCTGGCCCGAGATCTGGAGCCTGGGCCACCGCAACGTGCAGGGCGCTACGCTGGCGCCTGACGGCACGCTGTGGGCCCACGAGCACGGCCCCCAGGGCGGTGACGAGGTGAATCGCCCCGAGCCCGGCAAGAACTACGGCTGGCCCGTGATCACCTACGGCGAGAACTACGGCGGCGGCCCGATTGGTGCCGGCATCACCCACCACGCCGGCATGGAGCAGCCGCTGCACTACTGGGTGCCATCCATCGCGCCCTCGGGCATGGCCTTCATCACCAGCGACCGCTATGGTCAGGCGTGGAAGGGCAGCCTGGTGGTCGGCGCCCTCAAGGCGCGCCGGCTTGAGCGGCTGGGCGTGCAGGGCGGCCGGGTCACGGCCACCGAGCCGCTGCTGCCAAACCTTGCCCAGCGCGTGCGCGACGTGCGCCAGGGCCCCGACGGCTGGCTGTATGTGTTGACCGACGAAGACCCGGGGCAACTGCTGCGGCTGGAGATCCAGCCTTGAAATAAAAAACCCAAGTGAAATCAATCACTTGGGTTAAATTTTGGCGGAGAGGGCGGGATTCGAACCCGCGGTGGGGATTAGCCCACACACGCTT
>JAFEES010000576.1 GCA_018240995.1 Pseudomonadota bacterium
ATCACCTCATGCTCGCGCCCGCGGCCGTAGACCACATGCACGATGCGAAAGCGCTTGCCGATGATGAAGGCGCGCCGGAACAGCCCCTTGACCTGCTCGGGCGTGGCGTTGGTGGCCACGTCGAAGTCCTTGGGCTTCAGGCCCAAGAGCAGGTCGCGCACCGCGCCGCCGACGATGTAGGCCTCGAAGCCGGCCTGCTTGAGGGTGCGCACCACGTCGCTGGCGCGCCTGTCCACCAGTTCGGGGTTGATGCCGTGCACCGCGGCCGGCACCTCGGCGCGCTTGCCAAAGCGGCTCTTGGCGCCGCGGCCCGCGCCGCCCTTGCCCAGCAGTTTGTCGATGAAGGTTTTGATCATTGTTGTTGTGGGGGAAACAAATCCAGTATGGGCCAGCCGCGCTCTCGCGCCAGGGCGCGCAGGCGTGGGTCGGGGTTGGTGGCGACGGGGTGGTTCACCTTCTCCAGCAGCGGCACGTCGTTCATGGAGTCGCTGTAGAAGGTGCTGTCCACATCCTGCCAGGACAGGCCGCGCGCGGCCAGCCAGTCTTGCATGCGCCGCACCTTGCCGTCGCGCATGCAGGGCACGCCGAGGATGTCGCCGGTGATCCAGCCGCCCGCGTCGCGCGCCAGTTCGGTGGCTAGCAGCTGCTGCACGCCCAGGGCCTGGGCGATGGGGCGGGTGACGAATTCGTTGGTGGCCGTGATGATGAGCACCTCGTCGCCAGCGTCATGGTGCTGCTGCAGCAGGGCGCGCGCCTGGGCGTGGATCGCCGGGGCAATCACCTCGCGCATGAACTGCGCATGCGCCCCGGCCGCGGCCGCCGCGCCGCGCTGGCGCACGGCCTCGGTGGCAAAGCGCACGTAGTCGTGCACGTCCAGCCGGCCGGCCACATAGTCGTCGTAGAAGGCCTGGTTGCGCCGGCCAAACTCCTCGCGGTCGGTCCAGCCGATGCGGGTGGTGAACTCGCCCCACTCGTAGTCGGAGTCGAGCGGCAGCAGGGTGTGATCCAGGTCGAACAGCGCCAGCCGTGGACGGGACGCCGATTGGTCAGAAGGCATGGGTCTTCCTGTGGAGCCGAAGGCCGGTCATTCGGTCTCCAGCATGGTTTTGAGCAGCGGTATGGTCACCGCACGCTGGGTCTGCAGGGCAAAGCCGTCAAGCCGCTCCAGCAGCTGCGCCAGGCTGCCCAGGTCGCGCGAGAAGCGGCTGAGCATGTAGTCCATGACCTCATCGGCCAGGACGATGCCGCGCTCGTCGGCCTGCTGGCGCAGCACGGCGCGGCGCTCGGCCTCGTCCAGCAGCTGCAGCTGGAACACATGGCCCCAGGCGAGGCGTGTGCGCAGGTCGTCGCGCAGCGGTAGATCCGCCGGCGGCAGGCTGCCCGCGGCCAGCACCCAGCGCGGCGTGCCGGCCGTGGGGTTGATGGCGTTGACAAACCAGTTGAAGGCCGCCGCCTGCTGGGCCGTGGTGTACAGCTGCACGTCGTCCAGCAGCACGGCGCTCCAGCGCTCATCGAACGCGGTCGGCACGGCCACCGACGGATCGAGCCAGCCCACGCTGGCGCCCTGGCCGCGCAGGGCGTCGTAGGTGGCCTTGAGCAGGTGCGTCTTGCCCGTGCCCGCATCACCCCACAGGTAGGTGGGCACGGGCGAGCGCGGCGCGGCGCCGTCACCCACGGCCAGGCGCAGGTGCTGCAGCGCCTGGGCGTTCGGGCCGGCGTGGAAGTTGTCCAGCGTGGGGCCCGTGGCCAGGCCTATGTCGAGCGCCAGCTGCTTCATGGGGTTGGTGCCGGCACCCAGTGCGAGGCGGGCGCGGTGGGTAGGAACATTGGCAAGGGAAAGAACATGGCCGACGGTCGTTAAAGGCGACCCAGCCATGAACGACCGAGACGGGTTGCAAAACCAGTGATTTTAGTCTGTCGCCATGCTCGGTGCCGGGCCTGGGCGCCAAGACAAGGCCGCCGGCCGCGACGGTAAGCAGATGCTACCGAAGCGCCAATCCAAGGGTTTGCACCAGCCGCCATCCATGGGTGCGTAACTAAGCTTTTCAACTCGTTCAGGAGCCCACGCCCCGCAACGCAACCCGAGCCCGCTAGCCGGCTCATCAACCGAGAGGATGGAGTATGCGCAAAAAGATTCTATGGACCATGGCACCGCTGGCGGCGGCGGTGTTTCTCGCCAGTTGCGGCGGGGGCGGGGGCGGCCGGCTGATGGTGGACAACGATCCCAACAGCTGCACCGTGCGCAGCAGCGGCGGCGCGCCCGTGGTCGTGGGCTCGGGCGTCAGTGGCGACCCGGCGGCGCCCGAGGCGGCGTCCGGCTATCGCCTGGGCTTGACGGCCAAATACTCCAGCAAGTACATGGCCGTGGCCAACACTCCGCTGGCGACCAAGGCCGGCTGCGACGTGCTCAAGGCCGGCGGCACGGCCGTGGATGCGGCCATTGCCATGCAGGCCGTGCTGGGCCTGGTGGAGCCGCAGTCCAGCACCATCGCCGGCAGCGCCTTCATGGTGTACTACGACGCCAAGACCAAGAAGGTCACGGCCTACGACGGGCGCGAGACCGCACCCGCCGCGGCCACCAACTATTACCTGGTGCGGCAAAACCAGGCCGACGCCAGCTCGCCGGCGCCCGTGCCCAGCGCGCGGCGCAGCGGCCGCTCCATAGGCGTGCCGGGCGTGATGCGCATGCTGGATCTGGCGCACAAGGAGCATGGCATGCTGCCCTGGGTCGGGCTGTTCGACTATGGCATCAAGCTGTCCACCGACGGCTTCCAGATTCCCGGGCGCCTGGGCGCGGCGATTGCCAGCAACGCCAGCAGCCTGGCGCTGGACGCGAATGCCATGGCCACGTATTTCCATGCCGACGGCACGCCGCGCGTCACGGGCGAGACCATGACCAACCTGCCCTACGCCAAGACACTGAAGACCCTGGCGGCCCAGGGAGCCGACGCGCTGCACACCGGCGACATCGCCAAGGCCATAGTCGCCAAGGCGGCGCAGGCCGTGGGCGACGACCCCGCCAAGACGCCCATCACCCCCAGCCTGATGACGCTCAGCGACCTGGCCAACTACAAGGCCAAGAAGCGCGAGGCGGTATGCACCGGCTACCGCGGCACCTATTACGTATGCACCATGGCACCACCGTCGTCGGGCGGCATCGCCATCGCGCAGTCGCTGGGCATACTGGGCCAGTTCAACCTGGGCCAGTACGGGCCCAGCAACCCGGCCAACGAGGGCGGCATACCCAGCGTCATGGGCGTGCACCTGGTCTCCGAGGCCGAGCGCCTGGCCTACGCCGACCGCGACAAGTACGTGGCCGACACGGACTTCGTGCCGCTGCCGGCCCAGGGCCTGGCCTCGCTGCTCAGCCCCGACTACCTGAAGCAGCGCGCCGGCCTGATCAACCTGGACAAGAGCATGGGCACGGCCGCGCCGGGCGACTTCGGCCCGGTGCCGCAGGGCGTGGACAAGACGCCGGAAAACGGCACGACGCACCTGTCGGTGGTCGATGCCTATGGCAACGTGGTGTCCATGACCACCACGGTGGAGTCCAGCATGGGGTCGTTCCACATGGTGGAGGGCTTTTTGTTGACCAACCAGCTGACCGACTTCTCGGCGTCTCCGGTGGACAGCAGCGGCCAGCTGGTGGCCAACCGCATCGCCCCGGGCAAGCGCCCGCGCAGCACCATGGCGCCCACGCTGGTCTTCAAGGGCAACGCGCCGGGCGACTTCGTCATGGCCACGGGCTCGCCGGGCGGTGGCGCCATCATCCAGTACGTGATGAAGACCCTGGTGGGCGCCCTCGACTGGGGGCTGGACGCGCAGCAGGCCACCTCGCTGGTGAACTTCGGCGCCTCCAACAGCCCGACCACCGGCGTGGACGGCTCCAACACCACGCTGGATCTGACGGCGCTGGTCGCCGGGCTCAAGGCCAAGGGCCACACCGTGAACACCGCCGCCCAGTCCAGCGGCGTGGCCACCATCATGCGCGTGACCAGGGACGGCAAGCCCCAGCTGCAGGGCGGCGCCGACCCCAGGCGCGAGGGCATAGTGCTGGGTGACGGCTCTCTTTGATACCAGACCCGCATATGACCCAAGCCCCGCCCCGCGCGGGGCTTTTTTCTGTGCGTGCTGACCGGTACCTGGGGCATTCGCCACGCACCGCACGCGGCGCCTTTAAAATCGCCGGTTTGTGCCGCGCCGGCCGCTCCAAGCCCTGCTGATCATCCATGAGCTCCTCCACACCCTCCACCCCCATCTCGTACAAGGACGCAGGCGTTGACATCGACGCCGGCGACGCGCTGGTCGAGCGCATCAAGCCGCTGGCCAAAAAGACCATGCGCGAGGGCGTGATGGCCGGCATCGGCGGCTTTGGCGCGCTGTTCGAGGTGCCCAAGCGCTACCAGGAGCCAGTGCTGGTCAGCGGCACCGACGGCGTGGGCACCAAGCTCAAGCTGGCCTTTGAATGGAACATGCACGACACCGTGGGCATAGACCTGGTGGCCATGAGCGTCAACGACGTGCTGGTACAGGGCGCCGAGCCGCTGTTCTTCCTCGACTACTTCGCCTGCGGCAAGCTCGACGTGGATACCGCCGCGGCCGTGGTGGGCGGCATTGCCAAGGGTTGCGAGCTGTCGGGCTGCGCCCTGATCGGCGGCGAGACGGCCGAGATGCCCGGCATGTACCCGGCGGGCGAATACGACCTGGCCGGCTTTGCCGTGGGCGCGGTGGAAAAGTCCAAGATCCTCACCGGCAAGAACGTGGCCGCCGGTGACGTGGTGCTGGGCCTGGCCTCCAGCGGCGTGCATTCCAACGGCTTTTCGCTGGTGCGCAAGTGCATCGAGCGCGCCGGTGCCGGCACCCCGGCCCAGCTGGACGGCAAGCCGTTCAGGCAGGCCATCATGGAGCCCACGCGGCTGTACGTGAAAAACATGCTCGCGGCCCTGGCGCAGCACCCCATCAAGGCCCTGGCGCACATCACCGGCGGCGGCCTGCTGGAGAACATTCCGCGCGTGCTGCCCGAGGGCCTGGCCGCCCACCTGAAGGCCGGCAGCTGGCCGCAGACCGAGTTGTTCGCCTGGCTGCAGAAGACGGCCGGCATCGACGACCTGGAGATGAACCGCACCTTCAACAACGGCATCGGCATGGTCGTGGTGGTGCCGGCCGAGGCCGCCGAGGCCACCGCCGCCACGCTGCGCGCGCTGGGCGAGACGGTGCACGCCATTGGCAGCATTGCCGCGCGCGGCACGGGCGCCGCCGTGGTCGTGGCCTGATGCGCAGCGCCAGACGGACATGACCGAGGGACGGCCGCCGCAAGGCCCACCCGAGCCCTGGACGCCCCCGAAGCCTGCCACCAAGGCCGCACCGCGCGGCGTGGCCATCGCCAGCTATGCGCTGGTGGGCGCCACGCTGCTGCTGGTCATGCTGCAGGGGCTGCTGCCGGGCCTGCTGTGCGTGTGCCTGGGCTTTTTGCTCACGCGCTGGCTGGCGCCGCGCCTGGTGCGGCTGCGCCGCCTGGGCCCGCGCGGACGCGGCTATTCCCACAGCGGCCAAAGCGTGGCCGCGGCGCTGGTGATGCTGTCGCCGCTGCTGCTCATCGCCGTGGCGCTGTCGCACTCGCGCACCTACATCGTCGATGCGCCGCAGCAGTACCGCGAACTGCTGGACTTTCTGGCACGCACGGTGCTGGAGCTGCGCCAGAAACTACCGCCCGACATTGCCGACCAGCTGCCCGCGGGCACGGCCGAGGTGCAGCGCGTCATCGCCTCCTACCTGGCGGCCCAGGCGGGGGCCCTGGCGACGGCCGGGCGCGTCTGGCTCACCGGCCTGCTCTATGCCTACGTGGGCCTGCTGATAGGCGCGCTGGCCGCCGTGCGCAGCCTGGGGGCCGCGCGCGGGCCACTGACGCAGCAGCTGGTGCTGCGCGTGAGCCGCATGGGCGAGGCCTTTCGCCAGATCGTGGCGGCGCAGTTCTGGATCGCCTCCTTCAACACCCTGCTCACGGCCGTCTTCCTGCTGGCGCTGCTGCCCATGTGGGGCCTGCGGCTGCCCTATACGCCGGCGCTGATCACCCTCACCTTTCTGGCCGGGCTGGTGCCCATCGTGGGCAATCTGCTGTGCAACGCCGTGCTCACGCTGGTGGGGCTGTCGGTTTCGCCCGCTGCGGCCGCGGCCTGCCTGGCCTTCCTGATCCTGATCCACAAGGCCGAATATGTGATCAACGCCAAGGTGGTGGGCCGACGCACGCATATCGGCGTGTGGGAGCTGCTGTCGGTGATGTTCGTGGCCGAGGCCGTGTTCGGCCCCGCGGGGCTGGTGGCGGCGCCGCTGTTCTATGCCTATCTGAAAAAGGAACTGAAGGCGGCGCATCTGATTTGACATCGGCCGCAATCGCTTTTGCGCCCGCTCCTGCCCGCCGCCGGCCCGGCGAATGCTATTCTGCTCGCCGGCGTTCGAGCGCCTGACATTTTCTCAACCCACCACAAGGGAGACCCCCGCATGACCATTCTTGTTGCCTACGTTCCTCGCCCAGAAGGCCGGGCCGCGCTGGACAAGGGAATTGAAATCGCGACCCGCCGCAACGAGCGTCTGGTCGTCATCAACGCCGGCCCTGGCGGCCGCCAGGACGACCCGAGCATCGTCAACGGCTACGAAGTCGAGCGCGTGGAAGAGCGCCTGGCAACCCTGCCCATCACGGCGGAGTTCCGCCAGTTCGTGCGCGGCAAGAGCGCCATCGAGGAGATCGAGGAACTGGTCGCGGCGCTGCAGGTGTCGGTGCTGGTGATAGGCCTGCGCAAGCGCTCGCCCGTGGGCAAGCTGCTGCTGGGCAGCATGGCCCAGGAAATCCTGCTCAACGTGGAATGCCCGGTGCTGGCCGTCAAGGCCACTGCCTGAAAGGCATGATGGCGCCCGCCTGCATGGCGGGCTTTGTCAAAGGCCGCGCAGCGCCTGGATGCGCCGCTGCACGTCCAGCACATCGCCCGCGCCTTGGGCGTGTGCCAGGTAAGTCTCCAGATCCTGCACCGCCTGCATGGGCTGGCCCAGCTCGGCATAGGCCAGGCCGCGGTCGCGCCACTCTTCCCAGGCATCGGGCAGCAGCGTGACGAGCCGGCTTTGCACGGCCACCAACAGCCGCCAGTCCTGGCGCGTGCGCTGGATTTCCTTGAGGTTGCGCAGCATGCGCGCCAGTATGTCGCGCGCGCTGGCGGCCTGCAGGTACAGGCCCAGTGGCACCTCCTCCTGCACCGCGCCCAGGCGCTGGCGAAATGGCTCCAGGCGCTCGCTCAATGCCTCGCGCGACAGTGCGTGACCGGTGATCGGATCGAGCACCGCCTGCCCGCCCGGCAGCAGCACCTTGACCAGGAAATGCCCCGGGAATGACACGCCATGGGCCTTCAGCCCCGCGCCCTGCGCCAGCTCCAGCCACAGCACGGCCAGTGAGATCGGGATGCCACGCCGCGTACGCAGCACCTGGTGCAAATAGCTGTTGTCAGGCGCGTAGTAGTCGTTCAGGTTGGCGCCAAAACCGAGCTCGCCGTAGAAAAAACGGTTCAGCGCATTCAGCCGCTGCAGTGGTTCGGCGCCCTCGGGCAGGCGGCGCTCCAGGCGCGCCTGCAGCCTGTCCATTTCGTCCAGAAACTGCTGCACGTCCAGCTCCGGGTAGGCGTCATGCGCAATGCAGGCCGCGGCCTCCAGCAAGGCGATGGTCTCCCCCTGCCCCTCCTGCACCAGGGCGGCAAAGTATTCCAGCGGTGTGGGTACGGAGAAATTCGATGCCATGGCCTGCCTGCAAGTCTAGCGGCGCAAGAGCTCACGCGGCTTCAGGCCACAGGCCCACAGGGCGCCAAAGTACAGCAGCGCCGCGGCAACCAGCAGCAGCGCCAGCAGACCCGCGCGCTCCACGCTGTGCGCGCGCAGCGCCAGCCAGTCGAAATGCAACGAGCCCCAGGCCAGGAACACCGCCAGCAGCGCGCTGGCCGCCGCCACCTGCAGCCCCAGGCGGCCCCAGCCGGGGCGCGGGCGGAAGCTGCCGCGGCGCAGCAGCCCGGTGAGCAGCCACAGCGCGTTGATGAGCGCCCCCAGGCCGATCGACAAGGCCAGGCCGGCATGCGCCAGCAGCGGCACCAGGGCGACGTTCATGAGCTGCGTGGCCACCAGCACCACAATGGCAATGCGCACCGGCGTGCGGATGTCCTGGCTGGCGTAGTAGCCCGGCGCCAGCACCTTGATGGCCACCAGGCCCAACAGGCCCACGCCATAGCCGGCCAGGGCCACGGCAATCTGGCCCACGTCGCTGCCCTGCAGCGCGCCGTGGTGGAACAACGTGGCCACCAGCGGTGTGGCAAAGGTCAGCAGCCCCACGGCGCAGGGCACGGCCAGCAGCAGCACCAGGCGCAGGCCCCAGTCCAGCATGGCGGAATAGCGCTCGCCATCGCCCGCGGCGCGGGCCGCCGCCAGCTGCGGCGTGAGCACCACGCCCAGCGCCACGCCCAGCAGGGCGGTGGGAAACTCCATCAGCCGGTCGGCGTAGAACAGCCAGGTGACGCTGCCCGGCGTCAGATAGGAGGCAATCTGCGTGTTGATCATCAGCGAGAACTGCGCCACGCCCACGCCCAGCAGGGCCGGCGCCATCAGCGCCAGGATGCGGCGCACGCCCGCGTCCTGCCAGGCGGCGCGCACGCCGGCCCAGGTCATGCCTATGCGCGGCAGCAGCCCCAGGCGCAGCAGCGCCGGCAGCTGCACGGCCAGCTGCAGCACGCCGCCGGCCATGACCCCGCCGACCATGGCGTAGATCGGCTCCACGCCGCGCGCCGCCAGCTGTGGCGCGCCCAGCCAGGCGGCGGCAATCATGCACAGGTTCAGCAGCACCGGCGTGGCCGCCGGCAGCGCAAACCGGCGCCAGGTGTTGAGCACCCCGGCCGACAGCGCCACCAGCGACATGAAGCCAATGTAGGGGAACATCCAGCGCGTCATGAACACCGCGGCGTCGAAGCCCTCGGCCGTCTGGCGCAGGCCGCTGGCCAGGGCCCACACCAGCCCGGTAGCGCCCAGCACGCCCAGTGTGCAGGTCAGCAGCAGCGCCCAGAACAGGGCCGTGGCCACGGCGTCGATGAGGGCGCGCGTGGCATCCTCACCATGCTGGGTCTTGTGCGTCGCCAACACCGGCACAAAGGCCTGGCTGAAGGCGCCCTCGGCAAACAGGCGACGAAACAGGTTGGGAATGCGAAACGCGACGTTGAACGCGTCGGTGAGAACATTCGCCCCGAAGATCGAGGCCATGAGCAGATCACGCACCAGACCCGTCACGCGCGAGGCCAGGGTCAGCAGGGATACGGTGGAAGCGGCTTTGAACAGTGACACCGGCCCAAGTGTATGCGTTTGACGCCGTGCTGGCCGCAAAACAACGTCTGGGCTATAATGGCCGGCTTTGCTGACAACATCTGCAGACACTTAAGGAACACATATCATGGCATCTGGAAAGCCAAAGAAAAAGAACCCCCGCCTGGCATCGGGCCGCAAGCGCGCCCGCCAAGGCCTGAAGCTCAACGCCGCGAACACCTCGCTGCGCTCCAAGTACCGCACCGCCGTCAAGAACGTCGAGAAGGCCGTCCTGGCCGGCGACAAGACCAAGGCTACCGAGCTGTTTGCCAAGGCACAGTCGGTGCTCGACACCATTGCCGACAAGGGCATCTTCCACAAGAACAAGGCCGCTCGCGACAAGAGCCGCCTGTCCGCCAAGGTGAAGGCCCTGGCCCTGGCCGCCTGACCATTTCAGGCAAACAGCCCGGGTGATTCGCATCACCCGCCGTTTGTAACGGGTGCGCTGTCAGCAAAGCAAAAAACCGCCTCCCGGGGCGGTTTTTTTGTGCCTGAAACAGGCATATGGCGTCAGGCCGGAGGATCGGGCAGCAGGCAGGCCTCGACGATCTGCAGACTGTTGTCCCTGGCAAAGTTCAGCACGAAGTCCCAGGCCATGGGCTCGTGATTTTGCAGCTCGCGGTTCACGACCACGCATTTCACACCGTTCATGGTCGTCGGAATGCACCAGGGTGAATAGCTCAGGTGGCTGCCGGGCCGGGCGCCGCCGGGGCGGAACTGGCTCATGACCCCGGCCAGACGCTCGGCCCAGTCGCTGGGGCGGAAGGTTCTCCCTTCATGGGTAATGCCTTGGATGAAGACTTCTTTGGAGGTGGGAGCAACCATCGGGTTCCGGTCGTGAAGGTAGCGCCGGCCTGGTACGCCTGCGTGGCGCCGATTCTAACTCTTATATAAGAGCTAACCCTAATGGCGGCCGCGCATACTGCCTGTGCATGCATGACTGTGATGCGCATTCTTCAATGGTGGGCGCGGGGGCAGCGCCTAAAATTGCGCTTCCCTTTTGTCGGCCCACCGGGCCATGATTGCACCGCAGGAGAAGTCCGCATGACCGCTTTTATCGAGGCTGCCTCGCCCCACGTGATGAACACCTATGGCCGCGTACCGATTGCGCTGGAACGAGGCCAGGGCGTGCGCGTGTGGGACGTGAACGGCAAGCAGTACCTCGACGGCCTGGGCGGCATTGCCGTGAACACCCTGGGGCACAACCACCCGAAGCTGGTGCCGGCGCTGCAGGAGCAGCTCGCCAAGCTGATCCACACCTCCAACTACTACCATGTGCCGGGGCAGGAGCAGCTGGCCCAGCTGCTGACGGCGCGCGCCCACATGACCAACGTGTTCTTCTGCAGCACGGGGCTGGAGGCGAATGAGGCCGCCATCAAGATCGCGCGCAAGTACGGCGTGGACAAGGGCATTGAAAAGCCCGTCATCGTGGTCTATGACCACGCCTTCCACGGCCGCTCCATCGCCACCATGACGGCCACCGGCAACCCCAAGGTGCGCAACGGCTTCGGCCCGCTGCTCGAAGGCTTTCTGCGCGTGGCGCCCAACGACATCGAGGCCCTGCAGGAGGCCACCGAGGGCAACCCGAACATCGTCGCCGTGATGATGGAGCCCATACAGGGCGAGGGCGGCCTGCACCCGATGCGCGTGGAATACATGCAGCAGGTGCGCAATCTGTGCGATGCCAACGGCTGGCTGCTGATGCTCGACGAGGTGCAGGCCGGCATGGGCCGCACCGGCAAGTGGTTCGCCCACCAGTGGGCCGGGATCCGGCCCGACGTGATGAGCCTGGCCAAGGGCCTGGGCTCGGGCGTGCCCATAGGCGCGGTGCTGGCGCATGGCGCGGCGGCCGAGGTGCTCAAGCCCGGCAACCATGGCTCCACCTTCGGCGGCAACCCGCTGGCCATGCGCGCCGGCGTGGAAACCATTCGCATCATGGAGGAAGACCGGCTGATGGAAAACGCCGCCGAGGTGGGCGCGCACCTGAAGGCGGCGCTCACGCAGGCGCTGGCCGGCATCGCCGGCGTGGTCGAGGTGCGTGGCCAGGGCCTGATCATCGGCGTGGAGCTGGATCGCCCCTGCGGCGTGCTGATAGACCGCGCCGCCGAGACCGGCCTGCTGCTGTCGGTGACGGCCGACCGCGTGCTGCGCCTGGTGCCCGCGCTGATCCTCACCCGCGCCGAGGCCGACGAGATCGTCGCCCGGTTGAAGCCCCTGGTGCAGGCCTTCCTGGCCGAATGAAAGCCGCCTTATGAAGCATTACCTGCAGTTTGCCGACTTCACGGCCGACGAGTACCAGTACCTGTTCGCGCGCGCCGCCATCATCAAGGGCAAGTTCAAGAGCTACGAGAAGTACCACCCGCTGGCCGACCGCACGCTGGCCATGATCTTCGAGAAGGCCAGCACGCGCACGCGCGTCAGCTTCGAGGCCGGCATGTACCAGCTCGGTGGCTCGGTAGTGCACCTGACCACGGGCGACAGCCAGCTCGGGCGCGCCGAACCCATAGAGGACAGCGCGCGCGTCATCAGCCGCATGACCGACCTGGTGATGATCCGCACCTTCGGCCAGGACAAGATCGCACGCTTTGCCGAATACTCGCGCGTGCCGGTCATCAACGGCCTGACCAACGAGTTCCACCCCTGCCAGATCCTGGCCGACCTCTTCACCTTCATCGAGCACCGCGGCTCACGCGGCGACGCAGGCGACGCACTCTCATGCCTTCAGGGCAAGGTCGTTGCCTGGGTGGGCGACGGCAACAACATGGCCAACACCTGGCTGCAGGCCGCCGACCTGCTGGGCTTCACCGTGCATGTGAGCACGCCCGGTGGCTACGAGGTGGATGAAAAACTGGCCTTTGGCGACCGCCAGCCGCGCGCCGGCTGCTACAAAGTCTTTAGCAACCCCATGGACGCCTGCCGCGGCGCCGACCTGGTGACCACCGACGTCTGGACCAGCATGGGCTACGAGGCCGAGAACGAGGCGCGCAAAAAGGCCTTTGCCGACTGGTGCGTGGACGCCGAGATGATGGCCGTGGCCAGGAGCGACGCCCTGTTCATGCACTGCCTGCCCGCGCACCGCGGCGAGGAGGTCATGGCCGACGTCATCGACGGCCCCCAGTCCGTCGTCTGGGACGAGGCAGAGAATCGAATGCACGTGCAGAAGGCACTCATGGAGTACCTTCTGCTCGGCCGGCTGGCGTAAGCCAGACGGCTGCGCGCAGCGCAGGCATTCGATTCCGGCGCAGGCTCATGTGCGCGCAGCGCACGTGAAGCGGCCGCAGGCCGCGCGCCGAAGCCACAACGGATGCACGTGCAGAAGGCACTCATGGAGTACCTTCTGCTCGGCCGGCTGGCGTAAGCCCAACACGCTTGCAATCACACTGCCGGGTAGCTCACCTCCCCTTGCGCTCCCACGACGGCGCCAACGCTCAGTTGAGCCGGGCTCACCTGGCCCAGTCCCATGATGTGCAGCACCTGGCAGCCGTGGGCGAGCAGGTGGTCGGTAACGATGCGCCTGTGGCAGCGCCACCAGACGGCCTCGGCGCACATCAGCGCGCAGCGCTTTTTCTCGCCCAGCGCCAGCAGCTGCTGCAGGCCCTGGGCAAACGCCTGCGTACAGGCGTAGTCCGCGTAGCGGTGAAAGCTGGCATTGCTCCACCAGCCATTGCGCCGGCTATCCATTCCCGGGCTGCGCCCGCGCAGGCCGCCCAGCGCTGCCAGATGCAGATAACCCACGCCCTGCGAGGCCAGCTCGGCAGCCAGGTGGTCGGCGTTGAATTGCGGCTGCGCGCGCGAGCCGGCCAGCTTGCGGATGTCAACCAGGCACTGGATGTCGACCTGCGCCAGCAGTGCCAGGAAATCCGGCAAGCCGTGGTTGGAATGGCCGACGGTGTAGAAGGTCGGCTTCATGGAATGCGCTGCAGCACCGCGCCGCGGTGCGCGGCAATATGCTCGGTCTTGTCGCTCTGGATCTCGTACTGCGGGTCATCGGGCGTCGCGCGGTGCCGGTGGCCCTTGTAGTCAAAATCCTGCGTATGCACTGCGATGATGCGGCCGGTGACAAACCCTGCCTCGGAATTCCAGCGCACATGCTCGCCGATGCGAAAATCCTGCCCCATGGCTATTCCTCCTGCATGCGGCGCGCGCCCATGACCGACGCCTACCGCCACCACATGATGCGCCCGCCGCATCGCATGCACACCTCTTCCTGACTAGCGCCCGGGGCTTGCCCGCGTGCGCGCCCCCCTTCCCTTCCCTGCCTGCAGCCCCCTCCTGACAAGCGCCTTGCGCTCCTTCGGGCTGTCCACCGTGTCCGATACCATGCCCGATTCCGTCCACCCCTGCCTGACCTGCGGCGCCTGCTGCCACGAATACCGCGTGGAGTTTCCCGTCTACGAGCTGCAGTCCATGGGCGGCAGCGTGCCCGATGCGCTGGCGCACGAGGTGCACGGCAACCGCTGGCGCATGGACGGCACGGAACGCCACCCGGTGCGCTGCGTGGCGCTCATCGGGCGCTGCGGCAAGCAGTCGATCTGCGGCATCTACGAGCAGCGCCCCTCCACCTGCCGCAGCTTCGAGATGGGCAGCGAGCGCTGCAACCAGGCGCGCGCCCGCCATGGGCTGGCGCCGCTGGATGCGCCCTGGGATGACTTCCCGCTGGCGGCGTGACGAAAAAAAACCTGACTCGCTTATCTAACCATCGTCATTCCCGCGAAGGCGGGAATCCATGGCCCCGCGCAAGCGCTGCATGCCCGCCTACGCGGGCATGACGGTGCTTTTTGAGCCATGCATAAATCAGAAAAAATGGCTCAAGCCCCCGCCGATCAAGCGCTTAACGCTATTGTTAAAGCAGCAATCAGCGCCGCACCTGACGGGGTGCGGCGCTGCCGGCCGCAGGTTGCTCGGCGGCACCCTTGGCGGCCGCGGCGCAGCCGCCGCAGCTGCTGCAGCCGCCACCGCTGCCGCAGCCCCCGGGCCCGGCGGCCAGGCTGGGGTGCAGGCGGCCCAGGCGCTGGCGCAGGGCCGCGGGCAGGTAGCGCCAGGCCATGTAGGCCAGGGCGGCGATGATGATCAGGGCGACGATGAGCTCTTGCAGCATATTCAGCCTCCACCCCATGCCAGGGCGATGCGGTAGGTGACGAAGCTGGCGCCATAGGCCAGCGCGAACAGATAGGCCGTCATCACCAGCGGCCAGCGCCAGCCGTTGGTCTCGCGCCGCACGGCGGCGATGGTCGAGATGCACTGCGGCGCGAAGATGAACCACACCAGCAGCGACAGTGCCGTGGCCAGCGACCACTGGCCGGCCAGCAGCGGCGCCAGCTGCGCGGCGGTGTCGTCGGCGGACGCGGCGATGGCGTACACCGTGCCCAGGGCGCTCACCGCCACCTCGCGCGCGGCCATGCCGGGCACCAGGGCAATACTGATCTGCCAGTTGAAGCCTATGGGGGCGAAGATCTGCTCCAGCACGGCGCCCAGGCGCCCCGCAAGGCTGTATTCGATGGCCGGCCCCGTGGCGCCTGCCGGCGGCGCCGGGTAGGACGATAGGAACCACAGCAGCACCGTGACCGCCAGAATGATGCCGCCCACGCGGCGCATGAAGATACCGGCGCGCTCCCACAGGCCCAGCGCCAGGTTGCGCGGGCTGGGCCAGCGGTAGCTGGGCAGCTCCATCAGCAGGGGCGCGACGACCACGCCGCGCCGCGCCAGCCGCGCCACGGCGGCGACCAGCATGGCGCTCAGGATGCCGCCCAGGTACAGGCCGAACAGCACCAGGCCCTGCAGGTTGAACAGGCCCGCCACCTCGCGCTCGGGGACAAAGGCGGCGATCAAGAGCGCATACACCGGCAGGCGCGCCGAGCAGGTCATGAGCGGCGCGATCATGATGGTCACCAGCCGGTCGCGCCAGTCGGGGATGGAGCGCGTGGCCATGATGCCCGGCACGGCGCAGGCGAAGCTGGACAAGAGCGGGATGAAGGATCGCCCCGACAGCCCGACCACGCCCATGAGGCGATCGAGCAGGAAGGCCGCGCGCGGCAGGTAGCCCGATTCTTCCAGCGCCAGGATGAAGAAGAACAATATCAAGATCTGCGGCAGGAACACCACCACGCCACCGGCGCCGGCAATCACGCCTTCGGTCAGCAGGCTGCGCAGCGGGCCGTCCGCCATATGCGCCTTGAGCGCTTCGGCCAGCGCGGCGGTGGCGCCCTCGATCCAGCCCTTGGGTACCTCGGCCCAGCTGAACACGGCCTGGAACATCAGAAACAGCGTCACTGCGAGCAGCAGCGTGCCCCACAGCGGGTGCAGCACCACGGCGTCGATGCGGTCGTCGCGCTGCAGGCCCTGGGCCGGCTCGCGCACGGCCAGGCCGATGATGCGGCGCACCTCCTGGTGCAGGCGCTGCACGCGCTGGGGCTGATCCTGCTGCGGCGCAGGCACGGGCGCCATGCCTGACGCCACGGCGGCCGGGGCCTGGGGCCGCGCCTGATCCAGCCAGCGCAGCAGCTCCTGCGCGCCGTCGGAGCGCACGCCCACGGTGGCCAGCACCGGCATGCCCAGCTCGCGCGCCAGCAGCTCGCGGTCTATGGCGATGCCCTGGCGCTCGGCCATGTCGCTCATGTTCAGCACCAGCACCATGGGCAGGCCCAGCTCGCGCGCCTCCAGCACCAGGCGCAGGTTCAGGCGCAGGTGGGTGGCGTCGGTCACGCACACCAGCAGCTCGGGCACGGCCTCGCCCGGGCGCTGGCCGGTGACCACGTCGCGGGTCACGGCCTCGTCCAGGCTTTGCGCATGCAGGCTGTAGGCGCCGGGCAGGTCCAGCACGCGCACGCGCCGGCCGCTGGCGGTGGCGAACACGCCCTCCTTGCGCTCCACGGTCACGCCGGCGTAATTGGCCACCTTCTGGCGCGCGCCGGTGAGCACGTTGAACAGCGCCGTCTTGCCGCAGTTGGGGTTGCCCAGCAGCGCGATATGGGTGAAGGGTGCGGCAGCGGCGGCCGTCATGCCTGGCCCTCCTGCACCCGCACCAGCACCTGGGCCGCCTCGTGGCGGCGCAGCGCAAACGTGGCCTGGCCCACGCGCACGGCCAGGGGGTCGGCCGCTGGAAAGCCGCTGGCAATGATGCGCACGGGCTCGCCGGGCAGGAAGCCGATCTCCATCAGGCGCAAGGCCAAGGCACTGGCACGGCCGCCTTCTGCCTGGCGCAGGCCGGCCACGGTGGCGGCCACGCCGCGCGGCAGGCTGTCCAGCCCCTGTGGCTGGCCGGGTACTGCGGTATCACCCTGGTGTTGCATGTTCTACAGATGCCTGAGAATAAAAATGGTTCTCATTTTAATGCAAGCCCTGCCGCCGACCAATACACGCAACGCCGGACGGCGCACAATCGGCCTCTTTGTTTCCGGCCCTGCCCATGAGCAACCACCCCTGCCTGAGTTGTGGCGCCTGCTGCGCCAGCTTCCGTGTCGATTTTTCCGCCCAGGAGACCGAGGACATGGGCGGGTGCGTGCCCCAGGGCCTGGCGGTTCCGGTGACCGAGCACATGGCGCGCATGCGCGGCACCGACCACGCCCGGCCGCGCTGCGCCGCCCTGACCGGCCAGGTGGGCCAGCGCGCGGCCTGCGGCATCTATGAATGGCGGCCGTCCCCCTGCCGCGAGTTCGAGGCCGGCAGCGAGGCCTGCAACCGCGCGCGCCAGCGCCACGGCCTGGCGCCGCTGGCGGGGTTGGTGCTGTGAGCCGCCGCACCACCGCCCACCCCCGGCTGTGGGACATCTCGGCGCCCGTGCACGCCGGCAGCCCGGTGTTCCCGGGCGACACGCCCTATGGCCAGCAATGGAGCGCCTCCCTGGGCCCTGGCTGCCCGGTGAACGTCAGCACCATCACCCTGTCGCCGCATGTGGGCACGCATGCCGACGCGCCGCTGCATTACGACAACGCCGGTGCAGCCGTGGGCGTACTGCCGCTGCACGCCTTCATCGGCCCCTGCCGCGTGATCCACGCCATGGGCTGCGGGCCGCTGGTCGAATGGCGCCACATCGCCCACGCCGCGACCGCCGATCTGCCCCCGCGCGTACTGCTACGCACCTATGAGCGCGCTCCAATTGACTGTTGGGACGCGAACTTGCCGGCCCTGGATCCCGACACCGTGGAGCGCCTGGCGGACGCCGGCGTGCTGCTGGTGGGCATCGACTCGGCCAGCGTGGACCCGGCCAGCAGCAAGCAGCTGCCCAGCCACCAGGTGCTGCGCCGGCGCGGCCTGCGCGTGCTGGAGAACCTGGTGCTGGATGCCGTGCCCGAGGGCGACTACGAGCTCATCGCCCTGCCGCTGAAGCTGTTCACGGCCGATGCCTCTCCCGTGCGCGCCGTGCTGCGCGCACTGTGATCAGTCGCCTTCAAAGTAGCGTTGGAAGCATTCCTTGAGGCGGTGCTCCCAGACGCGCTTGTCGGCCTGCGCGGCAAAGCTGGCCTCGAAACTATTGAACGCCAGCTGGTAGGCATCGCGCGCCGTGAGCGCCGGCTGGGCGGCGAACAACTGGGTGAAGTTGGCGTTGATGTAGCCGCCAAAGTAGGCCGGATCGTCCGAATTCACCGTCACCGCCAGGTCGGCATCCAGCAGCTGCTTGAGGTTGTGCGCCCCCAGGCTGTCAAACACGCACAGCTTCAGATTGGACAGCGGGCACACGGTGAGCGGTATGCGCTCCCGCGCCAGGCGGCGCACCAGGGCGGCATCGTGGATGGCCTGCACGCCATGGTCTATGCGCTCGGCGTGGAGCATATCTAGCGCGCCCCAGACATAGGCCGGCGGCCCCTCCTCACCCGCATGCGCCACCCGGTGCAGGCCCAGCTCGCGGCAGCGCGCGAACACGCGGGCGAACTTCTCGGGCGGGTTGCCCAGCTCGCTGCTGTCCAGGCCCACGCCCATGAATTTGTCGCGCAGCGGTAGCGCCTGCTCCAGCGTGGCAAAGGCGTCTTCCTCGCTCAGGTGGCGCAGGAAGCTCAGGATCAGCGATGCCGAGATGCCGAACTCGGCACGTGCGTCCACGCAGGCGCGGTGCAGGCCATTGATCACGGTCGCCATCGCCACGCCGCGCGCGGTATGCGTTTGCGGGTCGAAGAAGATCTCCGCATGCACTACGTTTTCACTAGCTGCCCGCGCAAGATAGGCGCGGGCCATATCGTAGAAATCCTGCTCTTTCAGGAGCACGCTGGCGCCGGCGTAGTAGATGTCCAGAAAGCTCTGCAGATCGGTGAAGGCATAGGCGCGGCGCAGCTCCTCCACGCTGGCGTAGGGCAGCGCCACGCCGTTGCGCGCGGCCAGGGCAAAGATCATCTCGGGCTCCAGCGAGCCTTCGATGTGGATATGCAGCTCGGCCTTGGGCATGGCCGCCAGCAGGCCCGGCAGGCGTTCGCGGGGAATGTGCGGAAGCTTGAACATGGGCACTCTCCAAAAAACGATACCGCTGGCCTTGGCGGACAGCGGCTGCATCGCACCCGGCCGCCATCGGCCGGGCGCAATCGGTGGGTGTGCTGCCTTGCGCCGCTTACTTCGTGCCCGGCACCTGGCCTTCCACGCCCTTGACGTAGAAGTTGATGCCGGTGAGGAATTTGTCATCCGCCACGGCGTCTTTTTCCAGCACCACCCGGCCCGTGTTGTCGGCAATCGGGCCCTTCCAGATCACGAAGCTGCCGTCCTTCAGGCCGGCCTTGACGGCATCGACCTTGGCACGGGCCTCGGCGGGCACGTCGTCGGCGATGGACACCAGGTCGATCGCACCCTCCTTCACGCCCCACCAGCTCTGGCCGGTGGTCCAGGTGCCGCCCAGCACGTCCTTCACGGACTTGGTGTAGTACGGCGCCCAGTTGATGATGGCCGACGCCAGGTGGGCCTTGGGGCCGTAGGCGGTCATGTCGCTGTCCCAGCCAAAGGCGCGCTTGCCCTTTTCCTGCGCGGTCTTGAGCACGGCCGGCGAGTCGGTGTTCTGGAACAGCACGTCGGCGCCGCCGTTGATCAGGCTGGTGGCGGCCTCGGTCTCCTTCGGCGGGCTGAACCATTCGTTGACCCAGACCACCTTGGTCTTGATCTTAGGGTTCACGCTTTGCGCGCCCAGGGTGAAGCTGTTGAGGTTGCGGATCACCTCGGGGATGGGCACGGAGCCGACCACGCCCAGGGTGTCGGTCTTGCTCATGGCGCCGGCGACGATGCCAGCCAGGTAGGCGCCCTCGTAGGTGCGGCTGTCGTAGGTGCGCAGATTCTCGGCCGTCTTGTAGCCCGTGGCATGCTCGAACTTGACGTCCTTGAACTCGTCGGCGAGCTTCCTCATGACGTCCATGTAGCCGAAGCTGGTGGCAAAGATCAGCTTGTTGCCCTGGCCTATCAGGTCGCGCAGCACGCGCTCGGCGTCGGGGCCTTCGGGCACGCTTTCCACATAGCTGGTCTGGATCTTGTCGCCGAACTCGGCGTCGATCTTCTTGCGCGCCTGGTCATGGGCGTAGGACCATCCGCCATCGCCCACCGGGCCGACGTAGATGAAGCCGATCTTCAGCGGCTCGGCCTTTGCCGCGGGGGCTGCGGCCGGCGCGGAGGCTGCGGGCGCAGCCTCCTCCTTCTTGCCGCAACCCACCAGGGCGGCGGCGGCCACGGCCGACAGGGCGGCCAGCTTGAACAGGGAACGCTTGTGCAGATCAGTCATGTGCTTCTTTCAACAAAAAAAACGGGTAAAAACCGCGTCCGGATCATCTCAGGCGCGCCACCCGCAGCCCATCAAGCCCGGGCGCCATGCCCGCACCACCACCGTCATCCCCGCGCAGGCGGGGATCCAGGTGGCTTGGCGGGGGACACTGGATCCCCGCCTGCGCGGGGATGACGATGGCCAGGGTTGGGGTAGGGACAAGCGGCTTCATCTCAGGCGCGTTGCGGTTTGTCACTTGCCCCCGGTGCCGGGCACCTTGCCCTCCACGCCGGCGACATAGAAGTTGATGCCGGTGAGGAACTTGTCGTCGGCCACCTGGCCGGCAGTCAGCAACTCCTTGCCGGTGTTGTCCTTCACCGGGCCAGTCCAGACGGCGAAGCTGCCGTCCTTGAGGCCGGCGCGTGCCTTGGCCACGCGATCCTTGATGTCCTGCGGCACGTCGTCGGCAATCTTCAGCAGGTCGATGGCACCTTCCTTCACGCCCCACCAGAAGTTGCCGCCCTGCCACTGGCCGCCCAGCGTGTCCTGCACCACCTTGGTGTAGTACGGCGTCCAGTCGATCACGGCCGAGCCCAGGTGCGCCTTGGGGGCGAAGGCGCTCATGTCGCCGTCCTTGCCGAAAGCGCGTGCGCCGCGCTCCTCGGCGGTCTTGAGCACGGCGGGCGAATTGGTGTTTTGGTACAGCACGTCCACGCCGCCGTTGATCAGGCTGGTGGCGGCCTCGGCCTCCTTCGGGGGGCTGAACCATTCGTTGACCCAGACCACCTTAGCCTTGATGGCGGGATCTACGCTTTGCGCGCCGAGCACGAAGCTGTTGATGTTGCGCACCACCTCGGGGATGGGCACGGAGGCCACCACGCCCACGGTCTTGGTCTTGCTCATGCCGCCGGCGACGATGCCGGCCAGGTACGCGCCCTCGAAGGTCTTGGTGTCGTAGGTGGCCACGTTGGCCGCCTGCTTGTAGCCGGTGGCATGCTCGAACTTCACATCGGGCAGGTCGGCGGCCACCTTTTGCACGAATTCCTGGTAGCCGAAGCTGGTGGCAAAGATCAGCTTGTTGCCCTGGGCCGCCATGTCGCGCATGACGCGCTCGGCATCGGCGCTCTCGGGCACGCTCTCCACGAACGAGGTCGCTATCTTGTCTGCGAAGCGCTCCTGAATGGCCTTGCGCCCCAGGTCATGCTGGTAGGTCCAGCCGCCGTCGCCAATCGGGCTCACGTACATGAAGGCGATCTTCAGCTTGTCGCCCGCAGGGGCCGCCGCGGCGGCGGGCGCGGCAGCCGGCGGCGCGGCCTCTTCCTTCTTGCCACAGCCGGCCAGGGCCGCAAGGGCGATGGCCGACAGCGCGGCGGTTTTCAGCAGGTGGCGTTTGTTCATGGAGTGCATGGAAATCAACGAAAAGAAGAAAAATCAGCTGCCGGGGTGGAAGGGCTTGCCCAGCGAGGCCGGCATGTTCGCACGGATCCAGGCCGGGTTGCGCGAGATCAACACCAGCACCACGATGGTGGCCACATAGGGCAGCATGGACAGCAGCTGGCTGGCCAGCTGCACGCCCGTGGCCTGCAGGTGGAACTGCAGCATGGTCACGCCGCCAAACAGATAGGCGCCCAGCAGCACGCGTGCCGGCCGCCAGGTGGCGAAGGTGGTGAGGGCCAGCGCGATCCAGCCGCGCCCGGCGACCATGCCCTCCACCCACAGTGGGGTGTAGACGGTGGAGATATAGGCGCCCGCCAGCCCGCACAGCGCGCCGCCGGCCATCACCGCGCCCAGGCGTATGCGCCGCACCGGGTAGCCCAGGGCGTGGGCCGACTCCGGCGCCTCGCCCACCGAGCGCAGCACCAGGCCGGCGCGCGTGCGGTACAGGAACCACACCATCAGCAGCACCAGCACCATGGTCAGGTACACCATGGGGTGCAGCCTGAACAGCGCCGGCCCCAGCACGGGCAGGTCACCCAGCAGCGGCCAGGAGAACTTGGGCGTGTCGGGCAGCTTGGCCTGCACGTAGTTGATGCCGGCAAAGGCCGAAAAACCCACGCCGAACAGCGACAGAGCCAGCCCGGTGGCATACTGGTTGGTGTTGAACCAGATCACCAGCAGGCCGAACAGCGCCGCCAGCAGCGCCCCCGCCGCCATGCCGGCGAGCAGGCCCAGCGCGAAGCTGCCCGTGTGCACCACGGTGGCAAAGGCGGCGATGGCGGCGCACAGCATCATGCCCTCGGCCCCCAGGTTGACGATGCCGGCCTTCTCGTTGACGAGCAGGCCCAGGGCGGCAATGGCCAGCACGGTGCCGGCGCTCAGCGTGCTGCCCAGCAGCAATGCATACGATTCCATCAACCCTGCCCCTTTTGCGAAGCCACCCAGCGCACACGGTAGGCAATCAAGGTGTCGCAGGCCAGCAGCGTGAACAGCAGCAGGCCCTGGAACACGCCGGTGAGCGACTTCGGTAAACCCAGGCGCGACTGCGCCAGCTCGCCACCGATGTAGAACATGCTCATGAGCAAGGCCGACAGCACCATGCCCACCGGGTGCAGCCGCCCGACGAAGGCCACGATGATGGCGGCAAAGCCATAGCCTGCCGGCACGAAGGGCGTGAGCTGGCCGATCGGCCCGGCAACTTCCACCGCCCCCGCCAGGCCGGCCGTGCCGCCGGAGATGAGCAGCGCCGTCCACAGCGCGCGGCGCGACGAAAAGCCCGCGTAGCGCGCCGCCGCCGGCGCCAGCCCGCCCACCTGCAGCGCAAAGCCGGCGCGCGTGCGAAACAAAAACGCCCACAGCAAGGCCACGCCGGCGAGGGCCAGCGGCAGGCCTATAGTGACGCGCGAGCCGGCGAACAGCTTCGGTATCTGCGTCACGCGCTCGAACATCTTGGTCTGCGGGAAGTTATAGCCCAGAGGATCCTTCCACGGCCCATAGACCAGGTAGCCCAGCAGCAGCGTGGCCACGTAGACCAGCATCAGGCTGACCAGGATCTCGTTGGCGTTGAAGCGGTCGCGCAGCAGCGCCGTGATGCCTGCCCAGGCCATGCCGCCGAGCACGCCCGCCACCAGGATGGCCGGCACGATCCACGACCCCGTGTCCTTGTCGGCCAGCAGCGCCACGCCGCCGGCGGCCACGGCGCCAATGACGAACTGCCCCTCGGCACCTATGTTCCAGACGTTGGAGCGAAAGCACACCGCCAGCCCCAGCGCGATGAGCAAGAGCGGCGTGGCCTTCAGCGCCAGCTCGCCCAGCGCGTAGGGCGACTTGATGGGTTCCCAGAAGAACACCTGCAGGCCGCGCAGCGGATCCTTGCCGAGTGCGGCAAACAGGGCCACGCCGAT
>JAFEES010000577.1 GCA_018240995.1 Pseudomonadota bacterium
GGCATCATGCCCGGCCATATCCACAAGAAGGGCCGCATTGGCGTGGTCTCGCGCTCCGGCACGCTGACCTATGAGGCAGTGGCGCAGCTGACCGAGCTGGGCATCGGCCAGTCGTCGGCCGTGGGCATCGGTGGCGACCCGATCAATGGCCTGAAGCACATCGACGTGATGCGCGCCTTCAACGAAGACCCCGACACCGACGCCGTGATCATGATCGGCGAGATCGGCGGCCCCGACGAGGCCGAGGCCGCCCAGTGGTGCAAGTCCAACATGAAGAAGCCCGTGGTCGGCTTCATCGCCGGCGTCACCGCGCCTCCGGGCAAGCGCATGGGCCATGCCGGCGCGCTGATCTCGGGCGGCGCCGACACGGCCGACGCCAAGCTGGCCATCATGGAGGAATGTGGCTTCCACGTCACGCGCAACCCGTCCGAGATGGGCCGCATCCTGAAGGGCCTGCTGTAAGCCTTTTCTGTGCGTAGTGCGGGGCGAAGCTGAACCGCGGCTTTACGCAGTAATACGCACAGATATCGGCGGCGGTTCCCTCTACACTTCGCTGTCAGTCGAAAGATCAAGCGCCAGAAGGCTTCTTTCTGGCGCTTTTCCATTCATAACGCGGAGTGGTCATGGAATTCCTCAGCAGCGCCGATTTCTGGATTGGTCTCGTCAAGATCATCTGGATCAACATCATCCTGTCGGGCGACAACGCCGTGGTCATCGCCCTGGCGGCGCGCTCGCTGCCGCCGGCGCAGCAGCGCCAGGCCATCCTGTTCGGCTCTGGCGCCGCGGTGGTGCTGCGTATCGTGCTCACGGTGGTGGCGGCCTGGCTGCTGGAGCTGTCGTACCTGCAGATCATCGGCGGCATCCTGCTGCTGTGGATCGGCTACCAGCTATTGGCCGGCCATGAAGAGGAGGGTGGCGATTCCAAGGAAGGTGGCGGCATGATGGCGGCCATCCGCACCATCCTCATCGCCGACATCGTGATGAGCCTGGACAACGTCATCGCCGTGGCCGCCGCCGCCGGTGGCAACATGGTGCTGCTGATCCTGGGCCTGGCCATCAGCATCCCGCTGGTGATCTTCGGCTCCACCCTGATGATCAAGCTCATGGAGCGCTTCCCCATCATCGTCACCCTGGGCGCGGCACTGATCGGCTGGGTGGGCGGCGAAACCATCGTCAACGACAATGCGCTGCGCGAGTTCGCCAGCGCCAATCCCTGGCTGCACTATGTGGCCGCCGCCGCGGGCGCGGTGCTGGTGGTGGGCGTGGGCAAGATGATGCAGGCGCGCGGCAACAAGGCCGCCTGAGCCCCGGGCCCGGCGCCAGGGTCGAGAAAAAAATCCTTGCGCCGGCCCCCTGAATTCATCGCCGTCGTCTATGATGCACAGCTTGTGTAACATAATGCATCAGGCGATAACATGGTGGGACTTCAGCTGAGGGGCATGGCAGGGCAGGCCTGGCCCCATGCCCCGGAATGCAGCCGCTTCCGGGGTGCCTCATGAAGTCCTTGCCCAAGCTGCGCTACGACTTCTGCGCGCGCACCGACACCGGCCGCGTGCGCAGCAACAACGAGGATGCAGTCGCGGTGCATGAGGCTGCCCGGCTGGTGCTGCTGGCCGATGGCATGGGTGGCTACAACGCCGGCGAGGTGGCGGCCGGCATGGCCATAGGCGTGGTGGGCGGCGAGCTGGCGCAGTGGCTCGAAGAGGCGCCCGAGCGTGTCTCGATGGCGGCGGTGCGCCAGGCGCTGCTGGCATGCGTGGACAGCGCCAACCAGGCCATCCTGGGCGCGGCGCAGGCCAATCCTCAGTACCTGGGCATGGGCACCACGCTGGTGGCAGGGGTGTTTCGCGGCAACCGCCTGATTCTTGGGCATATTGGTGACTCGCGCTGCTATCGCCTGCGCCGCGGCGAGCTGCGTCAGATCACGCGCGATCACTCCTGGCTGCAGGAACAGATTGACCTGGGACTGCTGACCCCCGCGCAGGCAGCGGTGTCGGGCCTGGGCAACCTGGTCACGCGCGCGCTGGGCGTGGATGGCGAGATCCAGCCAGAAATCAATGAATTTGTCGTCGAGCCGCAGGACTTGTTCATCCTCTGTTCCGATGGCCTGAGCGACATGCTCAGCGATGCCGAGCTGGCCGAGCTGGCGCGCCAGCCCATCGCCCTGGCCGACAAGGCCGAGCGCATGGTGGCCATGGCCAACGCGCATGGGGGGCGCGACAACATCAGCGTGCTGCTGGCGCAGGCCGGCCCCGGGCCGGGTGGCCCCGTGAAGCGGCGTGGCCTGGTTTCACGCCTATTGCGCCCGCGTGGGGCGGGCACCTAGCGATACGGCACAATCCGTGCACCCAGGAGGAAAACAGATCATGCCGAAAATGGTCGTGGCTATCGATGGAGTCGTCATCAAGGAAGTTGCTCTCACGCAGGAGCGCACGACCGTGGGCCGCCGGCCGTACAACGACGTGGTCATAGACAACCTGGCCGTCAGCGGCGAGCACGCGGTGTTCGTCATGTCCGGCGACGAGGTGCTGGTGCATGACCTGGGCAGCACCAATGGCACCTACGTGAACGGCAAGCCCATCAAGCAGCAAAGCCTGCGCAATGGCGACATCGTGGAGATGGGCAAGTACAAGATCCGCTTCCAGCTGGACGCGCCCGTGTCGGGCTACGACAAGGCCATGGCCTTTGCCCACAGCATGCCGGCGGGCGAGCGCCAGGGGCCCTTGAGCGCTCCCGCGCCCCTGGGCGGCATGAGTGGCGTGGTGCGCGTGGTCACCGGCCCCGCAGCCGGGCGTGAAGTGGCGCTCACCAAGGTGGTGACCACCATAGGCAAGCCCGGCGTGGCCGTGGCCTCCATCACCAAGCGGCACCACAACTTCGTGCTGGCGCATGTGGATGGGGCACAGTTGCCACTGCTGAACGGCCTGGCCATAGGCGCCGACCCCGTGGCGTTGAAGCATGGCGACCGCATCGCCCTGGCCGGCGCCGAGATGGAGTTCGTGCAGGTCTGAAGCGCGCACCATGCAAGTACGCATACTCGGGTGCAGCGGCACCATCGCCAAGGACTGCCGCACCACCTCCTTCCTGCTCGGTGAGCATGTCCTCGTCGATGCCGGCACGGGCGTGGGCCAGCTTACGCTGGAGGAAATGCAGCGCGTGGAGCATGTGTTCCTCACGCACTCGCACCTGGACCATATCGCCGCCCTGCCGCTGCTGCTGGATGCCGTGGGTGCGCGCCGCAGCCGGCCGTTGCAGGTGCACGCGCTGGCGCAGACGCTGGCGGCGCTGCGCAACCATATCTTCAACGACGTGATCTGGCCCGACTTCACACGCTTGCCCACGCCGCAGGCACCGTTCGTGCAACTGTCGCCACTGGGCGTGGGCGATGTCTTTGCTTGCGCCGGCATCACGCTGGAGGTGCTGCCCGCGCGCCACAGCGTGCCTGCCGTGGGCTACGCCGCGCGCGGCGGGGGCGGCTGGTGGGTGTACAGCGGCGACACCCAGGGCAACGAGCCCGCCTTCTGGCGCCGCGTGAACGCCCTGCACCAGGACGGCGGCGGTGTCGCCGCCCTGCTCATCGAAACCGCCTTCAGCAATGCCGAGGCGGATCTTGCGCGCCGCAGCCAGCACCTGTCACCGGGCGCGCTGGCGCAGGAGCTCGATGCGCTGCAGGCCGGCAGCGCGCCGCCGCCCATCTACATCACCCACACCAAGCCGCGCGAGGGCCGCCTCATCATGCGCGAGGTGCAGGCCCTGCCCTTGGGCGGGCTGCAGCCCATAGACCTGCAGAGCGTGTCCACGCTGCAGGTTTGAGCGGTGCGCCGCTGCAAGGGCGCTGCAGCAGTAGTGACCTGCGTGGTGGTAATCCCTGGCCTGTGAGCGCCTAGCATGCAAGCCCCTTGCATCGAGGATTGCACCATGACAAGCCTGACCCACCATCCCGAAGAAGCCGCCGTGCGCGCGCCGCTGGAGTTGTACATGCGCGGCCACGCCGAGGACAGCGCCGCCCACATGCGCGCCGCCTTCCTGCCCACGGCACGCCTGGACTCGGTGCGCGAGGGGCCGCTGACCTCCTGGGATCTGGACTTTTACTGCCAGCGCTTCAAGAACCAGCCCGCGGCCGACGAGGCGCAGCGCCGCCGCAGCATAGATGCGTTGGACATCACCGGCAGCGCCGCCATGGCCAAGGTCACACTGGTGCATGGCGCGGTCACCTTTACCGACTACTTCGTGCTGATCAAGACCGACGCCGGCTGGAAGATCGCCAGCAAGACCTTCCACGCGGGGTAGGCCGCTGCGCCGGGGTCGGCGTACCCACTCCGGCGCGCATCGACCGGCGCGCGAAGCGGCTGGCCTACCAGGGCCTGGCCAGCCTGGACGCCGAGCTGGCGCTGGCCGATGTCTACGCCGACGTGAATCGAACGGCTGCCTCAGGCGACAAAGCTGCCCGACTTGCCGCCGTGCTTTTCCAGCACCCGCACGCCGGTCATGACCATCTGCTTGTCGGCCGCCTTGCACATGTCGTAGATCGTCAGCAGGCCCACCTGCACGGCGGTCAGGGCCTCCATCTCCACGCCCGTGGGCCCCACGGTTTCCACGGTGGCGCAGCATTGCACGGCGTTGTCGGCCGCCAGCAGCTCGAACTCCACCGCCACGCGCGTCAGCGCCAGCGGGTGGCACAGCGGGATCAGCTCGCTGGTCTTCTTGGCAGCCATGATGGCGGCGATGCGCGCCACACCCAGCACGTCGCCCTTTTTCGCGCTGCCGCTTGCTATCAGCGCCAGCGTGGCGGCCTGCATCTCGATGCGTCCCGTGGCGATGGCCGTGCGGCGCGTGGCGGGCTTGGCGCCCACGTCCACCATATGGGCCTGGCCCTGGGCGTCGAAGTGGGTCAGTGGGGAATTGGGTGCGGTCATGACGGGCAGGTTTACAAAAGCGCGCGAAACATTCCGGCGCCCGGGGCATCATACGGCCATGCGTCGGCAGCCAGTCCGGTGCTGCAGACAGGGGGGTGTGGGTGCATATTTTCAGGCAAAAAAGGTCTTTTGCGCTTGCTGGTAAAGCGCTGATAGCTACGTTATTAATAGTGTTTGGGGCCGCCCAGGCGCAGTCCGCGCTGCCCATGATGGGCGATGGCGCCGAGATGACCACCAGCGCCGAGCGCAAGCTGGGCGACAGCATCATCCGCGAGCTGTACCGCGACCCCGACTACATCGACGACGCCGTGCTGGGCGAGTATGTGCAGCAGCTGTTCAACGCCCTGGTGCAGGCCGCCAAGGAGCGCGGCGAGCTCGCGCCCGAACTGCAGGAGCGCTTTGCCTGGGAGATCCTGCTGGGCCGCGACCGCACAGTGAACGCTTTCGCCCTGCCGGGCGGCTACTTTGGCGTGCACCTGGGGCTGATCGCCGTGGTCGGCACGCGCGACGAGCTGGCTTCGGTGCTGGCGCATGAGCTGAGCCATGTGACGCAGCGCCATATCGCGCGCCTGATGGCCCAGCAAGGCCGGCAGACGCCGCTGATGCTGGGCGCCATGGTGCTGGGCGCCCTGGCCGCCAGCAAGAGCCCGGGTGCGGCCCAGGCGCTGATGGTGGGTGGCCAGGCGCTGGCGGTGCAGAACCAGCTCAACTTCTCGCGCGACATGGAGCGCGAGGCCGACCGCGTGGGCTTTGGCCTGATGCAGCCCGCCGGCTTCGCGCCGCAGGGCTTCGTGGCCATGTTCGACAAGCTGCAACAGGCCAACCGCCTCAACGACAACGGCAGCTGGCCCTACCTGCGCAGCCACCCGCTGACCACCCAGCGCATAGCCGACATGCACGGTCGCATCCCGGCCGATGCCCCGGCGCTCGCCCCCGCCTCGCTGGAGCACCTGATGATGGTGGCACGCGCGCGCGTGCTGATGCGCCCGGGCGTGGACACCTGGCGCCAATGGCTGGCCGAGCCGCGGGACGCCGGCTTCGCCGCGCGCCCCCGCCCCGAGCGCGTGACGGCCTGGTACGCGGCCTGCTTGAGCGCCGTGCAGCTGGGTGAGCCCGCGGCCGCGCGCCAGGCGCTGCGCGGCCTGCAGGCCGATGTGGCGGGCGACGCCGCCGCCGTGCGCCAGGCGCGCCTGCTGGGCGCCGAGTTGGAGCTGGCGGCAGGGGATGCGCCGGCGGCCCTGTCCTATCTGCAGGACAGCGTGGTGGCGACCGGCGCCGGCCAGGCGGGTGCGCCCCAGCGCCGGCCGGAAATGCTGCTGCGCACCCAGGCCCTGCTGCGCAGCGGCGCAGCCACGGAGATGACGGCGCCGCTGCAGACCTGGCTGGCCACCCACCCGGGCGACGCCACGGCCTGGCAGGCCCTGGCCCAGGTCTGGCAGCAGCAAAAACAGCCGCTGCGCGCCGTGCGCGCCGAGGCCGAGGCCCAGGTGGCGCGCTACGACTATGCCGCGGCCGTGGATCGCTTCAAGGCCGGGCAAGACCTGGCCAGGCGCGGTGGCGCGGCCGGGGACTATATCGAGGCCTCGATCATCGACACGCGGCTGCGCGCCGTGCAGTCACTTCTGAAGGAACAGGCCGCCCAGCGCTGACTCGATCACCAGCCCCAGCAGCGAGTAGATGAGCGAGCCGATCAGCGCCGCCGTGAAGCCGTGCACCTGAAAGCCGCTGCCCAGCACCGCGGCGGCGGCCCAGAACATCAGGGCGTTGATGACGAACAGGAACAGCCCCAGGGTGACGATGGTGACCGGCAGCGTGAGGATCACCAGGATGGGCCGCAGCACCACGTTGAACAGGCCGATGACGAAGGCCGCGCCCAGGGCCGCGCCAAAGCTGCGCACCTCGACACCACCGTAGACATAGGCCACGCACAGCAGTGCGGCGGCGCTGAGCAGCCATTTCAGGATGAGTCGCATGCCGCCCAGCATAGCACCGGCGTGCCTTCAGGGCTGCGCCGGCGCAGCGGCTGCGGCGCGGCGGATCTGCCGGGCCAGCAGCCACTTGCCCATGGCCAGCACGATCATGGCACCGGCCGCGCTGGCGGCGTATTGCATGGCGTCGTTCTGGGGCAGCTTGAGCATCCATTGCCACTGCCCGGCATCGGCCAGCACCGGGTCGGTGACCAGCATGCCGCCGGCGATCCAGCCCAGCAGCATGCCGCCGCCGGTGATGATGGTGGGGAAACGATCCATCAGCCGGATCACCAGCTGGCTGCCCCAGACGATGATGGGAATCGAGATCACCAGGCCCAGCACCACCAGCAGCAGCGAGTGCTCGCCCGCGTTCTGCGCGGCGCCGGCAATGGCGATCACGTTGTCCACGCTCATCACCAGGTCGGCCACGATGATGGTCTTGATGGCGGCCAGCAGGCGGTCGCTGCCGCTCACATGGCCATGGCCTTCGTCGGCCGGGGCGATGAGCTTCACGCCAATCCACAACAGCGCCAGCGCCCCCACCAGCTTCAGGAAGGGCAGGTTCAGCAGCGTCATGGCAAAGGCGATCAGCACCACGCGCAGGGCGATCGCGCCCACCGTGCCCCAGATGATGCCCTGGCGCCGCTGCGCGGGCGGCAGCTGGCGGCAGGCCAGGGCAATCACCACGGCGTTGTCGCCGCCGAGCAGAATGTCGATGATGATGATCTGGCCCAGGGCGAACCAGAATTCGGGGGAAGTCAGAAAGTCCATGCAGTCCTCGTCAGCAAAAACCAAGAAGGTTCCGTGGTGCTGGTCAAGGACGCGCCCGCGTACGCGCTGCGCATGCAAAAGGGAAGACGGCCTTGATCAGCCCCGCAGGGCCATCAAAGGTCTTGCTCGGCCCGCATGAAAATGCCAGGCCCGGACTGCCGGAAGCTTGCGCTACGGATTGACGACAGCCCGAAGATCGCCGCGGCGAAACGCCTTGGGATTGGGAGCTACTCCCCTTCGAGTCCGCTATTGGAGCATGGCCGACACGCTTTGTGCAAGCGTTGTGGGCGAGGGATATTACGTACGCAATCGAGCTGAATGCGTGGAAAACGCATGCCTGATAAGCGTTACATGCTATCAACTTAACCAAGTTACACCCAACCCGGCGGGTGCAGCTCAGGGCCGCGGCGGTATCATCGGCGCCCCTTGCCCGCCATGCCGCAGATCCATATCACCGACATCGAGGCCGCCATCAACCACTGGCGTGCCCTGGCGCCCGCCACCGGTGGCGTGGCGCTGGCTCCCGCGCTCGCGGCCCTGGCCGAGGTCTATGGGCGCATGGCGTTCGCGCGCCTTGAGGCCATTGACGAAGCGCAGTTGCCGGCGCCGGCCATGGCCGCTTGGCTGGCCTGGTATCAGACCCAGCCGGACACGCCCTGCATTGCAATTTGCTCCACCAGCCAGGGCGACGATTGTTGCAAGGGCTGCGGCCGCAGCTTTGCCGAGGTGCAGCATTGGCTGAGCATGAGCCCGGTGCAAAAGCGCGCCGTGTGGCACCGCATCACCCGCGAGGGCCTGGCGCTGCGCTTCACGCGCTATGCCGAGAGGGCCGGCGCCGGCTGAAGCGCTTTACGCGTGGCTTGCTGGCGGCTATCGTGGAATGCATGCTGAGACTGACCCGGGCCCCGAATATCACCATGGCCACGCTCTGGTGCGACCTGCTGTGCGAGGCCGGCATGCCCGCCAGCGTGCAGCGCCAGTACCTGGGCTCGGTGGCCGGCGAGCTGCCGCCCGGCGAATGCCTGCCCGAGATCTGGCTGCAGCATGAGGAGCATGCGTTGCGCGCCCGCGCCCTGCTGCGTGAGTACGAGCATTTGCCCCAGCGCCGCTGGGTCTGCCCGGCCTGCGGCGAATGCATCGAGGGCGGCTTCGAGCAATGCTGGAACTGCGGCGCGCTGATGCCGCGCTGAGCCGGCCCTACTTCCAGCGCAGCGGCTCCACATGCACGCTGCCGCGCTCGCTGCTCAGGGTAAGCGCGCCGTCCTGCACCGTGGCCTGCAGCTGCATGCTGCGCTCGGCCAGGGCGGCCAGCTGCTGCGCGGCGTCAGACGGCAGGCGCCAGACCTGCAGCTTGTCCAGGCGCGTGAGCTTGGTTTCGATGCCCCTCCACCACACCTCGGCCGCATGGTGGAAGGCGTAGACCAGCACCGAGTCCGCCTTGCTGCAGGCCTTGGTCAGGGGCTTGTCCTCGGGCTGGCCGACCTCGACCCACAGGCGCTTGCGGCCGGTGAAGTCGGTCAGCGACAAGTCCGGATCGTCGGGGTCGGACAGGCCGGCGCCAAAGGCCAGCTGGCCGTCGCCACGGCAGGTGTCCTGCAGCTCATGGGCCTGCAGCGCCAGGGCCAGCAGGCGCACCATCATGCGCTCGTCGGTCTCGCTGGGGTGGCGCGCCAGGGTCAGCTGGTGGTCGGCGTAGTAGCCATGGTCGATGTCGGCGATGGACAGATTCGCCTTGAAGATGGTGGACTTGAGGGCCATGAGGTTTCTCAAAAATGAGAGCTGCCCGCGCTTGACTGGCAAGGGCGGGCAGCTAAAAAGGCTGAAAAAATCAGACGCGTCTTGCCAGCTCGGTGGCCATGCCGATGTAGCTGGCCGGCGTCAGCGCCAGCAGGCGCTCCTTGTCCGCCTGGGGGATGTCCAGGCTGCGAATCAGCGCGTGCAGGGCCTCGGCGGTCACGCTCTTGCCGCGCGTGACCTCCTTGAGCTTTTCATAGGCGCCCGGCACGCCATAGCGGCGCATGACGGTCTGGATGGGCTCGGCCAGCACTTCCCAGCTGTTGTCCAGGTCGGCGGCCAGCGCCTCTTCGTTGAGCTCCAGCTTGGCCAGGCCCGTCATCAGCGAGCTATAGGCCAACGCCGCATAGCCCATGGCCACGCCTATGTTGCGCAGCACCGTGCTGTCGGTGAGGTCGCGTTGCCAGCGGCTGATGGGCAGCTTTTCCGCCAGGTGGCGCAAGAGCGCGTTGGCCAGGCCCAGGTTGCCCTCGGCGTTCTCGAAGTCAATCGGGTTGACCTTGTGCGGCATGGTGGACGAGCCAATCTCGCCGGCCTTGAGCCTTTGCTTGAAGTAGGCCAGGGAGACATAGCCCCAGATGTCGCGCGACAGGTCGATGAGGACGGTGTTGGCACGGGCGATGGCGTCGAACAGCTCGGCCATGTAGTCGTGCGGCTCGATCTGGATGCTGTAGGGCTGGAAGGCCAGGCCCAGGCCCTGGGGCTCATGCGTTTCCACGACCTTCTGGCTGAAGGCCTCCCAGTCGAAGTCGGGCCAGGCCGACAGGTGGGCGTTGTAGTTGCCCACGGCGCCGTTCATCTTGGCCAGGATCTTCACGGTGGTGATGCGCGCCGTGGCCGCCTGCAGGCGCATGACCACGTTGGCCAGCTCCTTGCCCACGGTGGTGGGGCTGGCGGTCTGGCCATGGGTGCGGCTGAGCATGGGCACCTGGGCGTGCTGGTGCGCCATCTCGCGCAGCTTGGTGGTGATGGCGTCCAGGCCCGGCACGATGACCAGGTCGCGCCCGGCGCGCACCTGCAGCGCGTGGCTGGTGTTGTTGATGTCCTCGCTGGTGCAGGCGAAGTGCACGAACTCGGCGGCCTTCTCCAGCTCCGGACGGCCGCCGAACTTGGACTTGATCCAATACTCCACGGCCTTCACGTCGTGGTTGGTGGTTTTCTCGATCTCCTTGATGGCGGCCGTGTCGGCCTCGGAGAAGTTTTTCACCAGGCCCTGCAGGTAGGCGCGCGCGCCTGGGCTCAGCGGCTTGAACTCGTCGAAGCCCGCGTCCGACAGCGCGATGAACCAGGTGACCTCGACCTGCACGCGGCGGTGCATGTAGCCATGCTCGCTCATGATGGGGCGCAGGGCGGAGAGTTTGGCGGCGTAGCGGCCGTCAAGCGGGGACAGGGCGGTGATGGTGGACAGGCTCATGATGGCCGTGATTGTAGGTGCGCACCTGACACCGCGTTGACCGCGGGGCGGCCTATAGAATGGGCCGACCCAGAACCCGGCCGCCCGCCCGCGGCCCCACACCATCATGAAGCTGATCGGATCGACCGCGAGCCCCTATGTGCGCAAGGTGCGCGTGGTCATGGCAGAAAAAAAGCTGGACTACCGCTTCGAGGAAGACAACGTCTGGTCTGCGGACACGGCCATTGCCGCCTCCAACCCCCTGGGCAAGGTGCCCTGCCTGGTCATGGAGGGTGGCGAGGCGGTGTTCGATTCGCGCGTCATCGTGGAATACCTGGACACGCTCTCGCCCGTGGGCAAGCTGATTCCCGGCAGCGGACGCGAGCGCGCCGAGGTCAAGACCTGGGAGGCCCTGGCCGACGGCGTGCTGGACGCCGGCGTGCTGGCGCGGCTGGAGGCCACCTGGGCCGGACGCAAGGACGAGGAGCGCTGCCAGGCCTGGATAGAGCGCCAGCTGGCCAAGGTGCGTGCCGGCCTCTCGGCCATGAGCCAGGGCCTGGGCGACAAACCCTATTGCAGCGGCATACACCTGAGTCTGTCGGACATTGCCGTGGGTTGCGCCCTGGGCTGGCTGGAGTTCCGCTTTCCGCAGATCGCCTGGCGCGACGAGCACCCGAACCTGGCGCGCTTGATGGACAAGCTGATGCAGCGCCAGAGCTTCATCGACACCAGGCCACGCTGAGCACCGGCCGGGCCCGAAAGTAGCAAAGCGCGCCTTCCGGTTGGGAAGTGCGCGCTTTTGACTGCAAAAAAAATGTTGCGAAGCGCCCCGAAACGAATGAAGAGAGGGAGGGAGGAGAAGCGCCCCAGGATTGCATCCAGGCACGGCCTGGAAGGCTTCGCAACAGTAAAAACGATTGGTGCCTCACGACCACCTATGCGGGTGAGAGTGGGGCCGCGTGCCGGAAGTTCCAGTCCTTTAACAAAAAAATGAAAATGTGTGGCGCCATGGAAACACTGCGCCGCGGTGGCGGTTTTCGCAGAACTGGCGCGTCATGGTGTTACCGCCTGTGTCTTGTGCAATGGCCTGGCCCAGGTGAACGACGCCTGGCTTGCGTCATTGCCTGGCTTGCCGGCGCCGCCGTACGAATGGTACCGGCCTGGCGCCTGGCCGCCCGGGCACCCGTCATGACGGCTGCGATGGTTGCACCTTGTTGCCGTTTGGCGCATGGAGTTCGCGCCGCAGGTGGCGGCGCAGCCATTGCTCGAAATCGTCCACATAGGTGAAGACCGCTGGCACGACCAGCAGGCTGAGCACGGTGGAGGTGATCAGCCCGCCGATCACGGCCACCGCCATGGGCGAGCGAAAGCTCATGTCGGCGCCGCCCAGCGCCAGGGCAATGGGCAGCATGCCGGCGCCCATGGCCAGGGTGGTCATGATGATGGGGCGGGCGCGCTTGTGGCAGGCGTCCAGCAGGGCGTGCAGCCTGTCCATGCCGGCGCGGCGCGCGACGATGGCGTATTCCACCAGCAGGATGGAGTTCTTGGTGGCGATGCCCATCAGCAT
>JAFEES010000578.1 GCA_018240995.1 Pseudomonadota bacterium
CACGCCGCGGCGCGTGCTGTTGTCGGCCAGCTCGTCGGGCGACAGCACGGTCAGGCCGTCGCCCGCCAGGCTCAGGAAGCGCGCGGCCTCCTGGCGCGCGTAGAACTCGATCTCCGCGTCCAGGTCTATGCGGGCCTTGCGCACCAGATTCTCGATGTCGGCAAAGCGGTAGTCGGGGTCGGCGCTGGCGTCCGAGAGGATGATGAAGTCGCACTCGCGCTTGATCAGCGCGTACACGCCCGTGTTGTCGAAATGGCCGCCATCGGACAGATACCACCAGGGCCGTGCCATGCCGAAGAAGGTGGCGCGCGCCTCGCTCCACAGCATCAGCGGCTTGGGCGCGCGCCGCCACAGCCAGTCCTTGAAGGTGGGCAGATCGACCGGCAGGGGCGCGGCGATCCAACGGCCCAGGCGTATGCCCAGCAGGAACATCACCAGCGCCCAGCCGCGCGAGGTGTAGGCGCCCGCGCCGGGCGCGGCCGCCGCGCCCGATACCGCCACCCAGCCGCCCAGCGTGCCGGCGGCGCGGCCCTGGGGCTGCGCCTCGTCGCCCTGCTCCCAGCGCACCACCTCGGGGCCGATCTCCAGCGCGCGCGCCGAGGCGATGGCCAGCTGGCCCTTGCGGTCGGCGTTGAACAGGCCCGAGGCGTCGTCGCGCGTCTGGTTCAGGCAGCTGCCTATCAGGTGCAGCGCGCCGCCCTCGGCCTCGGGGCGGTGCTGCATCAGCTCCACGTCGTCGCCCGGCACCACCTCGGTGACGTTGCGCCGGCGCATGTCGGCCGGCGTGAAGGGGGTGCAAATGCCGCGGCGCCGGTTGCCCACCGCCAGCCAGGCGCGCACCAGCCGGGCCTGGTAAAAGCCCGCCAGCGATGAGGCGTTGGCCGCCTGCGGCAGGCGCGCCGTGGTCAGCCACCACAGCAGCGCCAGCAGGGCCAGCGCGGCCCAGCGCATCCAGGCGGCAAAGCCGCGCAGCGCGGGCAGTTGCGTGGTGTCGAACACCCACCATTGCACCGCCACCAGCCAGGCCAGCAGCAGCACCAGGCCGCCCAGGTGGCCGCCAAGGTTCAGCAGCTGCGGGCCCAGCGCCAGGGTGTGACGCGCCTGGGCCTGGGTGGCCAGCTGCGCCAGCACCGGTGCCAGGGCACGCAGCACCAGCAGCAGGGCGCTGCCCAGGCCCAGGCCGCCCCAGACCCAGTCAGGTGGTGCGCTGCTCGTCAGCAGCAGCAGCAGCGTCCAGCTGGCCCAGTCCAGTGCGCCGGCGCCGGCCAGCAGCAGGGCCCACAGCAGCGCGTTGCGCAGCCCGTAGGTGAGCCGGCTGCGCAGCCGCGCCACGGTTAGCTGGCGTGGCTCGCGTAGGTGCGAGTGCGCCAGGTAGGCCATGGCGCCGGCATGGCCCACGGCGGCCGACCACAGCGCCAGCACCAGCAGCGGCAGCGCCGGCTCGGCGCGGCGCCAGGCCTGCAGCAGGCCCGCCAGGCCAGCGTTCCAGGTAAGTACCAGCGCCAGCACCAGCAGCCCAGCGAGCAGGAAGATGTCGCCCGGGTAGAGGTGGCGCCCGCCCGCGTCCGGGCTGCGCGTCTCGGGCGCCGCCCAATAGGCCACCAGCAGGCAGGGCAGTGCAGCCGCCGACCACAGCAGGGCCAGGGCGAACCAGGGCGAGGGCCAACCCTCCCAGGCGGTGGCGTCCAGCAGCCTCAGGCCGTCTTGCAGCAGGTGCGGCAAGGTCACGGCCAGCGCCACCAGCGCCAGCGCGAAGAAGGCCTCGATGTGCACCGCCAGGAAGGCCCGCAGGTAGCTGACGATGAGGATGCCCACGTCGCGCGCGCCCGCCGGCGTCAGGTAGCGGCCGTTGCTGCGCAGCCAGTCCAGCATGTCGGAGCGCCCCGCGGCCAGCAGCTGCTGCGCCTGCTCCAGGCCCAGCACGCTGACCAGCCGCCCGAGCATGGCGCCCACATAGCCGCCGCCGGAGATCGTGGAAAGGTAGTCCACGCGCGCCAGCAGCCTTTGCTCGGCCAGCCCGCGCAGCAGGCCCAGGCCAAAGGTGGCGCTGCGCACGCCGCCGCCCGACAGCGCCAGGCCCACGGTGGGCAGCTGGCGCGCCTGGGCGTTGCCAAGGCCCGCGCGGCGGCGCCGCCGCAGGATCGCCGCGCGTTCATCACGCCGCAATTGATCCTGCGCCGAGCGGGTGGATGAGCCGGCAGCCATGGCGCATACGGTAGGCGTGCGCCGGGGCGGCGTCAACAGCCGGCCGTGTGCGCCGGCGCAGTAAGTGGCCGCTTATTAGGAAAAATGCGTTTGACCAGTGACGTGCCTCAGACTAGGGCGCAGGCCCTCATCCCCCCCACCCTCTCCCCGGGGGCATGGGTAGCTACACACCTTTTTAGTAGCTCACAACGCTTGATTGACGCGGGTTTTGCTCCCTCTCCCCTTGCGGGAGAGGGGTTGGGGAGAGGGGGCGGGCAAGGCGTTGCTCCCAGACTCCCCCCCCCTCTCCCCCAGCCCCTCTCCCGAGAGGGGAGAGGGGAGGAGGGCCCAGCGCAGCGTCTCGCTTTAGCCCCCGGGTGGGGCGAGGGGCTTCTGCGGCGTGTACATAGTCAGGAAAATGGGACTTCAACGCTTGCCCATTAAGCGCTGGCTGCTATGGTTTCAGGACGGCTTGCGCGCGAGCAGCATGGCGTCGCCGTAGCTGAAGAAACGGTAGCGCTGGGCCACGGCGTGGCGGTACAGGCCCATGATGTGCTCGTAGCCGGCAAAGGCGCTGACTAGCATCATCAGCGTGCTTCTGGGTAGGTGGAAGTTGGTGACCAGCATGTCCACCACCTGGAACGTAAAACCCGGCGTGATGAAGATATTGGTGTCGCCCTGTGCCTGGCCGCTTTGCGCCCAGGATTCGAGCGTGCGCACCGTGGTCGTGCCCACGGCCACCACCCGCCCGCCGCGCTGGCGGCAGCGCTCCAGGGCGGCCAGCGTGGCCAGCGGAACGTCATACCACTCGCTGTGCATCTGGTGCTCGGCCAGGTTCTCGGTCTTCACGGGCTGGAAGGTGCCGGCGCCCACATGCAGTGTGACGCAGGCAGTGTCCACGCCGCGCTCGGCTAATTGCGCCAGGACGGCTGCGTCGAAATGCAGTGCCGCCGTGGGCGCGGCCACGGCGCCTGGCGCGCGCGCGAACACGGTCTGGTAGCGCTCGGCGTCCTCCTGCGCATCGGGGTCGTGGCCACTGTTTTGCTGGCGCGCTATGTAGGGCGGCAGCGGCAGGTGGCCGTGGCGATCCATCAGCTCCCAGGGCGTTTCGCCCGCCGGGCCGTGCAGGCTGAAGCGAAACAGCGGGCCTTGCGCGTCGGGCCAGCGCGCCAGCAGCCGGGCGTCGAAGCCGCCCGCATCCCGGCCGCCGGCCAGGTGGATGGTGGCGCCCGGCAAGGGCTTCTTGCTGACCTTCATGTGGGCCACGACCTCGCCATTGGCCAGCACGCGCTCTATCAATAGCTCCAGCCGGCCGCCACTGGCTTTTTCACCAAACAGGCGCGCCTTGAGCACCTTGGTGTCGTTGAACACCAGCAGGTCGCCGGGCGCGAGCAGCCCGGGCAGCTCGCGGAAGATGCGGTCGGTGGGCGGGCTGGCGCGGCCGTCGAGCAGGCGCGAGGCGCTGCGTTCTAGCGCGGGGTGCTGGGCGATGAGCAGCTCGGGCAGCTCGAAGTCGAAGTCGCTTAAGACGTGGGTGCGAGGGTCTGGCATGCGGGGCTTGAGGGCCGGACGGGCCCGTTCCAAGGCAGGGGAAAACCGGCAATTGTCGCAAAGGCGGAGCTACCAGCGCGTTTGCGGCAGATCCGACCACAGTTGCGCCAGGTCGGGGAACTGCCAGCGCTCGGGGTCTTCGCGCGCCGTGATCTGTTCGCGGCAGCCGGGCCTGGACAGGTCGATCAGCTCGGGCGGTATGCGCATGTCCGACTTGGTGGAGTAAAACACCTTCACGCGCGGCGCCAGCAGTGTGGCGGGCGACTGCTCGGTGACCACGCCCAGGCGCCCCGAGGTCAGGCGCACCAGCGAGCCCACGGGGTAGATGCCCAGGCTTTTCACGAAGGCCTGGTACAGCCGGGCGTCGAGGTGGTCGCGCGTCCACTCGGCCATGCGGCGAAGCGACTCGGCCGGGTCCCAGCCGGCCTTGTACGGGCGATCCGAGGTGATGGCGTCGTACACGTCGCAGATCGCCGCCATGCGTGCCAGTGTGCCGATCTTGTCGCCCGCCAGGCGGTGCGGGTAGCCCGTGCCGTCGATCTTCTCGTGGTGGTGCAGGCAGGCGTCCAGCACCGGCGCGGGCAGGCCCTGGCCCTGCAGCAGCGTGTGGCCGGCGCCGGGGTGGCCGCGCATCAGGGCGAACTCGGCGTCGCTGAGCTTGCCAGGCTTGTTGAGTATTTCCAGCGGAACATGGGCCTTGCCCAGGTCGTGCAGCAGGCCGGCCAGGCCCGCCTGCTGCGTGGCCTCGTCGTTCAGGCCCATCTGCCGCGCCAGGCCCACCATCAGCGCGCACACGGCCACCGAGTGCATGAAGGTGTATTCGTCGGCGGTCTTGATGCGCGCCAGGCTGATCAGGGCGCTGGGGTTGCGTGTCACCGAGTCCGCTATCTCGCTGACCAGGCCCGGGGCGCTGCTGGCATCCACGGTGCGGCCCATGCGCGCCTCGCTGAACATGCTGATCACCGCCTGCTTGGCGTTGGCGCAGATGCTGCTGGCGCGCTGCAGCTCCTGCGCCATGGGGGTGGCGGCGGGTGCCGCCTGCGGCGGGGGCGGCTTGGGCTGGACGGGTGTCTCGGTGTCGGCCTTGGGCTCGGCTACATCCAGGCCCTTGGCGATGTCTATCCACACCTCCTGGATGTCGGTTTCGCGTATGCGCAGCAGATCCTGCGGGTCTTCGAGCAAAAAACGCGTGCGCCAGAACGGATGCTCTATCCACGAGCCGCAAAATTCGTGCAGGTACATTCCCAGGCAAAGCTGCCGCACATGGATACGCTTGAGCATGAAACGTGATCAGGATGACAAAAGTAACCAGTTATTTTAAGTGTTGCGGAATTCTCCGTGGATTCCATCCCCGGATGCCGGCGCGGCTTTGACGATGGCTGATAAAAGCCCCGCGCAAAAGGCCCTGGTCAAGCTCGGCCTGACGCGCGACATCGACCTGGCCCTGCACCTGCCGCTGCGCTACGAGGACGAGACGCGCATCACGCCGCTGCGCAACGCGCGCGAGGGCGACCTGGTGCAGATCGAGGCCACGGTGACGGCCAGCGAGGTGCAGCTGCGCCCGCGCCGCCAGCTGGTGGTGCGCGTGGAGGACGGCACGGGCAGCTGCGAGCTGCGTTTTTTCAGCTTCTACCCATCGCATCAAAAAACCATGGCCGTGGGCGCGCGCCTGCGTGTGCGCGGCGAGGTCAGGGGGGGCTTTTGGGGCCGGCAGATGCTGCACCCGGCCTTCCGCAAGGCTGAAGGAGCGTTGCCTGCCGCGCTGACCCCCGTCTATCCCACCGTGGCCCAGCTGCCCCAGGCCTATCTGCGCCGCGCCGTGGCCAGCGCCCTGGCGCGCGTGCAGCTGCCCGAGACCCTGCCGCCGGGGCTGCAGCCGCCTGTGGCCCGGTTTGACGGGCATGCAGCGCTGCAGCCCGTATGGAACCTGCGCGAAGCGCTACTGTTTTTGCACCACCCCACGCCCGATGTGGCGTTGGCCACGCTGCAAGACCACAGCCACCCGGCCTGGCAGCGCCTGAAGGCCGAGGAGCTGCTGGCGCAGCAGCTGTCGCAGCTGACGGCCAAGCGCGAGCGTGCGCGCCTGCGCGCCCCCCGGCTGCAGCCCGCGCAAGAGGCGGGCACGCTGGCGCTGCATGAGCAGCTGCTGGCCGTGCTGCCCTTTGCGCTGACGGGCGCACAGCGCCGCGTGAGCGCCGAGATCGCGCAGGATCTGGCGCGGCCCGTGCCCATGCACCGCCTGCTGCAGGGCGACGTGGGCTCGGGCAAGACCGTGGTTGCGGCCTTGGCGGCCACGGTGTGCATGGATGCCGGCTGGCAATGCGCGCTGATGGCGCCCACCGAGATCCTGGCCGAGCAGCATTTCGCCAAGCTGATTGGCTGGCTGGAGCCGCTCTTGGCCGCGCGCGGCCAGCAGGTGGCCTGGCTGGTCGGCGGGCAAAAGAAGAAGGAGCGCGCCGCCATGCTGGAGCACATCGCCAGCGGCGCGGCGGCGCTGGTGGTGGGCACGCATGCCGTGATCCAGGAGCAGGTGCGCTTCAAGAACCTGGCCCTGGCGGTGATCGACGAGCAGCACCGCTTTGGCGTGGCCCAGCGCCTGGCGCTGCGGCAAAAGCTGCAGCATGGCGTCGCCGCCGGGCCGCCCCAAGGCGATGCGGCCCCCTTGGGGGGCAGCGACCCGCGCAGCGGCGGAGCGTGGGGGCCGTCGGCTCCTATGGAGCCGCACCTGCTGATGATGAGCGCCACGCCGATACCGCGCACCCTGGCCATGAGCTACTACGCCGATCTGGACGTCTCCACCATCGACGAGCTGCCGCCCGGGCGCACGCCCGTGGTCACCAAGCTCATCGCCGACAGTCGCAAGGATCAGGTGGTCGAGCGCATCGCCGCCCAGGTGGCGGCGGGGCGCCAGGTGTACTGGGTCTGCCCGCTGATTGAAGAGAGCGAAGCGCTGGATTTGAGCAACGCCACGGCCACGCATGTGGAACTCAGCGAGGCACTGCCCGGCGTTACCGTGGGCCTGCTGCATTCGCGCATGCCATCGCTTGAGAAAAAGGCGGTGATGGAGGAGTTCAAGAGCGGGCGCATGGGCGTGCTGGTGTCCACCACCGTCATCGAGGTTGGGGTGGACGTGCCCAATGCCAGCCTGATGGTGATCGAGCATGCCGAGCGCTTCGGCCTGTCGCAGCTGCACCAGCTGCGCGGGCGCGTGGGGCGCGGGGCGGCGGCATCGGCCTGCGTGCTGCTGTACTCCACGGGCGACAGTGGCCGCCTGGGCGAGACGGCGAAGAGCCGCCTGAAGGCCATGGCCGAGACCACGGACGGTTTCGAGATCGCGCGCCGCGACCTGGAGATACGCGGGCCGGGCGAATTCCTGGGCGCGCGCCAGTCGGGCGATGCGCTCCTGCGCTTTGCCGACCTGGCCTGCGACGGCGCGCTGCTGGCCTGGGCGCGCGCGGCCGCGCCGCAAATGCTGGACCAGCACCCGCTGCTGGCCGAGCAGCATATACAGCGCTGGCTGGGCGCAAAGTCCGACTATCTCAAGGCCTGAGCCGCCGCGCCGCCGCGATGGGCGGCGCAGCGTTGCACAATGGGCGTTTTAGTCGTTCGCTATCGACATGACTCTTACCGAACTCAAATACATCGTCGCCGTCGCCCGTGAAAAGCATTTTGGCCGTGCTGCCGAGGCCTGCTACGTCTCGCAGCCCACGCTGTCGGTGGCGGTGAAGAAGCTCGAGGACGAGCTGGAGGTCAAGCTGTTCGAGCGCAGCGCCGGCGATGTCTCGGTCACGCCGCTGGGCGAGGAGATCGTGCGCCAGGCGCAAAGCGTGCTGGAGCAGGCCGCCGAGATCAAGGAGATCGCCAAGCGCGGCAAGGATCCGCTGGCCGGCGCGCTGACCCTGGGCGTGATCTACACCATAGGCCCCTACCTGCTGCCCGACCTGGTGCGCCACGAGATTGCCCTCACGCCGCAGATGCCGCTGATGCTGCAGGAGAACTTCACCGTGAAGCTCCTGGAGATGCTGCGCACCGGCGAGATCGACTGCGCCATCCTGGCCGAGCCCTTCCCCGACACCGGCCTGGCGATCGCGCCGCTGTACGACGAACCCTTTCTGGCGGCCGTGCCCTCCAGCCACCCGCTGGCCGAACGCAAGAGCGTGTCCGCCATCGAGCTGAAGAACGAGACCATGCTGCTCTTGGGCGCGGGCCACTGCTTTCGCGACCATGTGCTGGAGGTCTGCCCCGAGTTCGCGCGCTATGCCAGCAACGCCGAGGGCATACGCCGCACCTTCGAGGGCAGTTCGCTGGAGACCATCAAGCACATGGTCTCGGCCGGCATGGGCGTGACGCTGGTGCCGCGCCTGTCGGTGCCGCGCGACGCGCTGCATACCGGCGTGCGCCGGCGCAAGAGCGACGACGCACATATCCGCTACCTGCCCATCAAGGAAAGCGACGGCAGCGCCCCGCCCATGCGCCGCGTGGTGCTGGCCTGGCGCCGCAGCTTCACGCGCTACGAGGCCATCGCCGCGCTGCGCAACGCCATCTATGCCTGCGAGCTGCCCGGGGTCAAGCGCCTGAGCTGACCGCGCCGGCTATGCCCGCGATTGCCACAAGTCATGGTGCGGCAGCGCTGCTGCGCTACAGTCTTTATCAAGTCAACCGAAGGAGAAAGCACCATGGCCAAGGCCGCTAAAACCAGCAAGACCGTGAAGACGCCCGCTTCCGCCCAGGGCATTGCCGCCCCGGGCATCCGCATCGGCATCAGCGACAAGGACCGGGCCGCCATCGCCGCCGGCCTGTCACGCCTGCTGGCCGACACCTACACGCTGTACCTGACCACGCACAACTTCCACTGGAATGTGACCGGCACCATGTTCAACACGCTGCACACCATGTTCATGGGGCAGTACACCGAGCTGTGGAACGCCGTCGATCCGATCGCCGAGCGCATACGCGCGCTGGGCCATGTGGCGCCGGGCTCGTACGCCGCTTTCGGCAAGCTGTCCTCGCTGGACGACGCGCCGGCCGAGCCGCCCAAGGCGCTGGAGATGGTGCGCATCCTGGTGCTGGGCCACGAGGCCGTGGCACGCACCGCGCGCGAGCTCTTCCCCCTGGCCGACAAGGCCTGCGACGAGCCCACCGCCGACCTGCTCACCCAGCGCATGACGGTGCACGAGCAGACCGCCTGGATGCTGCGCTCGCTGCTTGAAGATTGATAGCGTTTAGCGCTTGATCCATAAGGGCTTCGGCCCTTTTTTACTTGATTGGCTACATGTCTCTGACTCCTTCCCCCTCTGGGCATAGGTATCTACACATCTATTTTTTGTAGCAACTCACGCTATATAGGTGTGGCTTGCGGCAGTTTCTCCCTCTCCCCTTGCGGGAGAGGGTTGGGGAGAGGGGAGCACCAGAGCAGCGCTCGTTGGCGTAAGCCCCCTCTCCCCCGGCCCCTCTCCCGCCAGGGGAGAGGGGGAAGAAATACCCAGAGCTGCGACTTGTGTAGATACCTATGCCCGGAGGGGGAGGGAGTCGGAGGGTCTGCCTGAGACGTAGTGAGTCAGGCTTTTTTTGTTGATATTGCCTTCCATGCCCGCCAAGCCCCCGCGCTCCAAGCTGTCGCTGTACCTCGACCTGATCCGCTTCAACCGCCCGGCCGGCTGGCTGGTGCTGGTGTGGCCCACGCTGGTGGCGCTGTGGGTGGCGGCCGATGGTTTTCCCGGCTGGCATCTGCTGAGCGTGTTCGTCGCCGGCACGGTGCTGATGCGCAGTGCCGGCTGCTGCATCAACGACATTGCCGACCGCAACTTCGACCGCCATGTGAAGCGCACCCAGGCGCGCCCCATCACCAGCGGCCAGGTCAGTGTGGCCGAGGCGGCCCTGTTGGGTGCGCTGCTGGCGCTGGTGGCCCTGGCGCTGGTGCTGACCACGCGCTGGCAGGCCGTGGCCTGGTCGGTGCCGGCGGTGGTGTTCACCATCCTCTACCCGTTCACCAAGCGTTTCTTCGCCATGCCGCAGGCGTTTTTGGGCATTGCCTTCAACTTTGGCATCGTCATCGCCTTTGCCGCCGTGACGGGCCGCGTGCCGGCGCAGGCCTGGGTGCTGTGGCTGGCGAACATGTTCCTGGTGCTGGCCTACGACACCGAGTACGCCATGGTGGATCGCGACGATGACCTGCTGATTGGCATGAAGACCTCGGCCATCACCCTGGGGCGCTTCGATGTGGCGGCTGTTGTGTTGTTCTTCGTGGCCTGCCTGGCGCTCACGGCGGCGGTGCTGGCGCCCCATGGCCTGGGCTGGCCGCTATGGCTGGGCCTGGCCGCGGCGGCGGCCCAGGTGGCCTGGCATTACACGCAGATTCGCAGCCGCACGCGCGAGGGCTGCTTTGTCGCCTTCAGCAAGAGCCACTGGCTGGGAGCGGCCATTTTTGCCGGCGTGGCGCTGGGCTTCGCGTTGCGCTGACGGGCGTTCAGCAGGGCGTGGCGCCGGGCATGGTCAGGCAGATGGCGCCGTCGATCGGCTGGCCGCCCAGGCGCGTGCTGTCGAACGAGGTTGTGGCATGGCCTTCGGGGTCGCTGGCGGTGACGCGCGCCAGGTATTGCCCGGCCGGCAGCGCGCCCAGGTTCAGCTGGGTGCTGCCCGAGAACGGGGCCGGGGCCTTGACCAGCGTGGCGGCGGCAAAGGCCGGCTTGCCGGCCTCGGCGCGTGCCAGCTCCACGCGGTAGCTGATGGGCCGGCCCTGGGGGTGGAAGGGCGCGGGCCAGCCCCAGTCCAGCACCAGGGCGCCGGCCTGGTCGCTGGCGCCCAGCCAGTAGGGCAGGGGGCGCTGCAGGCTGTCCAGGAAGAAGCCGTGGTTGCGCCCTATGACGGTCTGCAGGCGCTGGTATTCGGCGGCCCATTGCTCGGCCGGCTCGCCCGTGCCGTCGGCGGCCAGCTGCGTGGCGTCGGGCGCGCGCGTGATGAAGGGCGCGACGATGGGGCGGTAGCCGTCCAGCAGGCCCTTGACGGTGGCGTCCGTCAGGTATTTGTCGCGTATCTCCTGTACCGCCGCCTGCAGCAGCGCCACATTGCCCGGCGCCGAGAGAAAGCGCCGGTGCAGCGGGCTGTCCCACCAGTTGCCTATGCCCATGGCCCAGGCCGGGTAGTGCTGGCCGGGCTGCTGCGCAAAGCCCAGGGCCGCGTCGTAGTCCCAGGGCAGGAAGTAGAACTTCTCGCCGCCCAGCGGCTGGTACAGGCCGAAGTTCTGCGTGCGCGTGTCCCAATTGCCCAGCAAGATGGTGGTGGCCAGCCAGGTCAGGTAGTTGTTGCGGTCGAAATAGCGGTTGAAGGCGCTGGCAAAGTCGGTGTTGTCGTCGTTCAGCGCGCGCACCGCGGCCACGATGGCCTGGTGCTTGCCCGAGTCGGACTCGATGCTCATCAGCTGTTCAAAGTCCGGGCCGGCCTTGCCGTCGGCCAGCGTGGCCAGCCGCGCGTCGCTGGCAAAGCTGAATTCCTCCATCTTGTAGACGTTGGAGCCGGCGACCCAGCCGCGGCGCTGCAGGTAGCTCTTGCCCATTTTTTCCACATGGGTGTACAGGCCCATGGTCTGCGCGCCGCTGCCCGTGCCCGCGTCGTAGCGGATCTCCACGAACTGCGTGCGCAGGCTTTCGTGGTAGGGCACCTGGCGCATCAGGTCGAAGGCCAGCTTGTTGCGTACGCGGGTCAGGTCAAAGGGGTGCTTGTTCAGCTGCAGTGTGTCTTCGCCCCACCAGGTGGCGCTGCCGAGCTTGATGCGGTAGGACTTGAGCTCGGCCTCGCGCGAGCTGCTGCCGCGCACGCGCATCTTGGCCGCGGCGCCCTTGAGCTGGCCGTCGCCGCTGCTGGCCAGCACCTTGATCTCGGGCTCGCAGTTGTCGCCCTTGTTCTCGTCCAGGTTCACGGTATCCAGCGTGACCTGGCCGCCGGGGTAGCTGGCCGGCGGGCCTGGCAGCTGCTGGCAGCTGCGCTTGTCCACCAGGTACCAGCCCGGGCCGGAGACGGGCGTGGCCTGGTAGGCCAGATCCAGCGCCAGCAGCGTGGGTGCGGCGTAGGGGTAGAGACCGGCGGCGTGCGGCAGGTCGCCCGCGCCCGGCGTGAAGGGGGCCTGGCTCTGTGGCGGCTGTGGCTGCGGTTGCGGCTGCGGCTGCGGCTGCGGCTGCGGCTGCGGGGTGGTGTTGGAGGGCAGGCTTTCGTAGCCACCGCCACCGCAGGATGTCAGCGCCAGGCAGGCCAGCAGCAGGCCGATGCGGCGCCGGGGAAATGTTAGGAGGTGCATGGGTCTCAATCCGCCTTGCCGTATTCATCGCCGAGCTCGCGCGCGCGGTGTTCCGCGGCGTCCAGGGCGCGCATGAAGCGCTGGGCCATGTCGTCGGCCTCCATGGATGCTATGGCGGCATGCGTGGTGCCGCCCTTGCTGGTGACGCGCTGGCGCAGCACGGCCGGCGGCTCGTCCGAGCGGCGTGCCAGCTCGGAGGCGCCGGCAAACGTGCCCACGGCCAGCTGGTGTGCCTGCTCGGGCGTCAGGCCCATGTCCACGCCGGCCTCGGTCATCGCCTCCAGGAAATAAAACACATAGGCCGGGCCCGAGCCCGACAGGGCCGTCACCGCGTCCAGCAGCGACTCCTGCTCCAGCCACAGCCAGGCACCGGTGGTGGCCACCACCTGCTCCACCAGCGCGCACTCGGCGGGCGTCACGCCGGCGCGTGCATACAGGCCGGTCATGCCCTGGCCTATCAGCGCCGGGGTGTTGGGCATGGCGCGCACTAGGCGTTCGCTGGCCAGCCACTGGGCGATGCTGTCCGTGCGAATGCCGGCGGCCACGCTCAGGTGCAGCGCGCCCCGGGTGTGGGGCGCGGCCTGCTGCGCGGCCTCGCGGAAGGTCTGCGGCTTGACGGCCCAGACCACCAGGCCGGCGCGCGCCAGCGCCGCCGTGGCGGTGGGCTGGGCGCTGATGGCGAACTTCTGCAGCAGGGCGGCGCGCGCGGGCTCGAAGGGCTCCACGACCTCGATCTGGCCGGCGGGCAGGCCTCGCTGGATCAGGCCGCCGATGATGGCGCTGGCCATGTTGCCGCCGCCTATGAAGGCGATCGGGGGGAGAGGCTGGGTGCTGTTGCTCATGGAGTGGCCGTGCAAAAAGGCGTGGGGCGCCATTTTGCACTTGTGCGCTATCTCAAAAATAGTAGCTATTGACGCTTGTTGTCATTGAATTACAGGCCATTATTGCCTGAAATCGAAAGCCGGCAAGCGCGGGCAGCTATGCTTTTTGTTGCGGTCAGTCTGCTCAGGCTTGCGGCGCCGGCAGCACGGCCTGGGCCACGGCGTGCTCCCAGCGTGCCATCAGCGCCTGGGCCTGCTCGCGCGCCAGCGTGGGCATAAAGCGGCGTTCGGCCTGCCACAGGGCGGTCAGCTCGTCCTGGCCGGCGTAGACGCCACTGGCCAGGCCCGCCAGGTAGGCGGCGCCCAGGGCGGTGGTCTCGACCACGGCCGGGCGCACCACGGGTATGCCCAGCAGGTCGGCCTGGAACTGCATCAGCAGGTCGTTGACGCAGGCGCC
>JAFEES010000579.1 GCA_018240995.1 Pseudomonadota bacterium
ATTGCCAGGCGGCCCAGGCGGCGGTGACGTCCTCGGGGTAGGCGGCGGTCTTCATGCCAAAGCCGCCGCCCACGTCGCCCACCAGCACGCGCACCTGGGCCGATTCCAGGCCCAGGCAGTCGCAGACCAGCTTGCGCACGCCTCTGGGCATTTGCGTTCTCATGCGCAGCGTGAGCCGGCCATCGGCGGGAGCGACCCAGGCCAGAAGCGCGCGTGGCTCCAGCGTCACGGCGGCCACGCGCTGGTTGGTGACATGCAGGCGCACCACCTGCGCTGCGCGCGCGAAGGCCTGGGCCGTGGCCGCGGCGTCGCCATGGCGCATTTCGGCGGCGATGTTGTCGGGCGCCTGGGGCGTGAGTGCGGGCGCACCCCGGGCCAGCGCACCGGCCGCGTGGGTGATGGCGGGCAGCTCCTCGTAGTCCACCAGCACCGCCTCGGCCGCGTCCAGCGCCTGCTGCAGCGTTTCGGCCACCACGGCGGCCACGGGCTCGCCGACAAAGCGCACCCGCTCATGCGCCAGGGCGCGGCGCGCGGGGCTGGCGCCCGGGCCACCGTCCGCGCGCCTGAAGCCGGGGCCGGGCAGGGGCTTGACGCCGGCGGCCACCAGGTCGGCACCGGTATGGATGGCCAGCACGCCGGGCAGGGCGCGCGCCGCGCCCGCGTCCACGCCGCGCAGCCGCGCGTGGGCATGGGGCGAGCGTACAAAGACCAGGTGCGCCAGTCCCGCGGGCGCGAAGTCGTCAACATAGCGGCCCTCGCCGCGCAAGAGCTGCGCGTCCTCCAGGCGCGGCACGGCCTGGCCGCTGCCAAAGCGGGTGGCTTCGGTGGTGGTGGTGGTGGGGGAGATAGGCAGGGCGGTCACGGCAGGGGCTCCTATCGACGATGTGCCAGCTGCGACTGTAGCCAATCCGCTGGGCTGGCGCCGTGGGTGCGGCCCCTGCCTCTTGGGCCTTTCTACAATGCCGCGGCGGGCCTTGCACCGCCGTTTTCAGGAGACTGCCGTGAATCACGATTTACACCAAGACCTGCACGCCCTGCTGCCCGGCCGCGGCGCGGCCAGCCGCCGCCGGACGCTGGGCCTGATGCTGGGCGCCGGCTATGCCGCGGCCGCCGCGCCGGTGCTGGCGCAGCAGGCCCTGCGCACCGGCAGCGACGGGCTGCTGGCGGGCGAGGTGAGCTATACCGTGCACGGCTTTCAGGTGCGCGCCTACCGCGCCGCGCCACAGGGGCGCACGGGCCTGCCGGTGGTGCTGGTGGTGTCGGAGATCTTTGGCGTGCACGACTACATCGCCGACGTCTGCCGGCGCTTGGCGCATGCCGGCTACCTGGCGATCGCCCCCGATCTGTTCGCGCGCCAGGGCGACCCCAGGGCCTTTGGCGAGGTCGCCAAGCTCATGAGCGAGCTGATTGCCAAGGTGCCCGACGCGCAGGTCATGGCCGACCTGGATGGCGCCGTGCACTGGGCGGGCGCCAACGGCGGCGATGCCGCCAAGGTGGCGATCACCGGCTTTTGCTGGGGCGGGCGCATCACCTGGCTGTATGCCGCCCATGGCCCGGTGAAGGCCGCCGTGGCCTGGTATGGCCGGCTGGTGGGGCAGGACAGTGACCTCACGCCCAAGCAGCCCGTGGAGATCACGCCCATACTGAAGACGCCGGTGCTCGGCCTGTACGGCGGCAAGGATGGGGGCATACCGCTTGACACGGTGGATAAGATGAAGGTGGCTCTACAGGAAGGATCGGGCGCCGCCAAGGCCAGCGAGTTCGTGATCTACCCGGATGCGCCGCACGCCTTCCATGCCGACTACCGGCCCAGTTACCGGCAGCAGGCCGCCGAGGACGGCTGGCGGCGCATGCTGGCCTGGTTCAAGCACAATGGCGTCGCGTGAGTTTGCTTGGTCGCGATGAGCAAAAGCCCTTCGGGGCTTTTTTTGATGCAAATTTTTGGGTAATTAAGGCTTAAAACCCAATAGGGTAGGGCGTAAATAGCTATGACATTGGGAGCAATCATTCTCGCCACCCTGGCCGCCGGCATTGGCAGCGTGTGGCTGGCGGCGGCGCTGCTGCGCCTGGGGCTGGGCGGGCGTGGGCGCGTGGGCCCGCAGCACCTGCTGAGCCTGGCGGCCGGCGCGCTGCTGGCCACGGCCTTCACGCTGATGCTGCCCGAGGCCTTCGAGGGCGAGGCCGGCGCGCGCAGCCTGTTCGCCACGCTGCTGCTGGGGCTGGTGTTCTTCTTCCTGCTGGACAAGGCCGAGCTGTGGCACCACGGCCATGAGCACAGCGCGGGCGAGCGCCACCTGCACGGTCACGCGCACCATGGCCATGGCCACGCCCATGATCACCACCATGGACATGGCCATGGCGGCTGGACGCTGCTCACGGGCGACAGCGTGCACTGCTTTGGCGACGGGGTGCTGATCGCCTCGGCCTTCGTGGCCGACATGCGCCTGGGCGCGGTGGCGGCGCTGTCGGTGCTGGCACACGAGGTGCCGCACCATATTGGCGACCTGGTGGTGCTGCGCCACAGCAGCCACCACCGCAGCGCGGCGCTGCTCAAGGTGTCACTGGCCGGTGCCGTGACGGCCCTGGGCGGCCTGGTGGGCTACTACCTGGTGGGCATTTGGGATGGCGCGCTGCCTTATTTCCTGACCGTCGCCGCCAGCAGCTTCATCTATGTGGCCCTGGCGGATCTGATCCCGCAGCTGCAAAAGCGCCTCACCGCGGCGCAGACCCTGGTGCAGATTGCCTGGCTGGCCCTTGGCATAGTCGCCGTGACCGTGATCGGCAGCTTGGCGCATCACGGGCATTGAGGGTCAAGGTGGAGCGTTGAGCGTTGAGCGTTGAGCGTTGAGCGTTGTGCGTTTTGCGTTTTGCGTTTTGCGTTGTGCGCGCTCAACGCTCAAGCCGCCAGCGCCTCGCGTACCGCGGCCACCTGGCGGCGCGAGACGGGTAGCAGCTCGGCCAGGCCCTGCAGGCGCACCGCCCAGCCCTCGCCCTCGGCCTCGTCGTAGTGGCGCTCCAGAGCGCGCATGGCGCGGCGCGCCACCAGGGTGCTGCGGTGCACGCGCAAAAAATGCGCGGCGTGGCGCGTTTCCAGCTCCGTCAGGGCGCCATCCAGGATGTAGCTGCGCGCGAGGGTGCGCACGGTCACGTATTTCTGCTCGGCGCGCAGGTACAGCACATCGGCCAGCGGCACGCGCTCGGTGCGTCCGCGCTCCTGTATCAATAGTGCATCACCCTCGTCCGGCAAGGCTGTTGGTGCCATTGCGGCCTGGCCGTTGGCGCGCTGCGCCTTGGCCAGCGCCTGCTGCAGGCGCTGCAGGCGCACCGGCTTGGTCAGGTAGTCCACGGCGTCGAGCTCGAAGGCGCTCAGGGCATGGTCGGCATGCGCGGTCACGAAGACGATGGCCGGCGGGTGCGGCAGGCGCCTGATCTGCTGCGCCAGCGCCAGGCCGTCCTGGCCCGGCATGTGGATGTCCAGCAGCACCAGGTCCACGGCCCGGCCGCCGCTGGCCGCCAGCTGCGCCAGGGCGTCGGTGGCGTGGGCGGCCTCGGTCACGGCATGGCGCGCGTCGCAGTCGCCCAGCAGCGTGCGCAGGCGGCTGCGCGCCAGCAGTTCGTCGTCCACGATCAGGATATGCATGGGCTTTATGACGCAGGTAAAGAGATGCGCACCTGGTACAGGCCATTGTGCACACCGGCGCTGAAGTCGCAGTCCACGTCGTGCATCAGGCGCAGGCGCTCACGCACATTGGCCTGGGCGATGCCGTGGCCGCGCACGCGCTCGCCCGTGCCTTCGCCGGGCAGGGTGTTGGTGATGGTCAGCACCACGCGGCTGCCGCGCAGCTCGGCGCTGATGCGCAGCTTGCCACCCAGCGCGCTGGGCTCCACGCCATGCTTGACGGCGTTTTCCACCAGCGGCTGCAAGAGTAGCGGCGGCAGGCGCGCGCCATCGGCACGCGGGTCCAGCACCCATTGCACGCGCATGCGCTCGCCAAAGCGCACCTGTTCGATATCCAGGTAGCGCCGAGCCAGGGCGATCTCTTCCTGAAGCGTGGCCGACTCTCCCTGCTCCACCAGCGCGTGGCGGAACAGGTCGCTCAGGTCTTCCAGCAGGGCCTCGGCACGGGCCGGGTCGTCACGCACCAGGGCAATGGCGCTGTTGAGGGTGTTGAACAGAAAGTGCGGGCGGATGCGCGACTGCAGCTCGGCCAGGCGCGCCGTGGTGGCCGCCGGGGCACGCGCCCGCGCGCGTAGCTGCAGCGCCGTGACCAGCAGGGCCGACAGCAGCGCGCCGCTGGCGGCGCTGGCCAGCCAGGGCGGGGCCTCGCCCGCCGTGCCGGCCAGGGCCAACATGGCGCAGGCATACAGGCCGGCCAAGGCGCCCAGCAGCACGCCGGCGGCATGCTGCAGCGGCCCGCGCAGGCGCTGCAGGGCTTTTTTCAGGCTGCAGGCCGTGATCAACCAGGCCAGGGTGGCCGGCAGGGCGCCAGCGGTGTACAAGGCCAGGCGCGCCAGCCAGTCGCCGGGGCTGGCGCTGCCGAACATGGCGCCTACGCCCAGCACCGCCTCCACGAACAGCACGGCGCGCAGCACCACGCCCACCTGGCAGGCGTCGAACACCAGCGCACGGCCGGCCGCGGCGGCGCGTGGCGCGGCCTCGGGCAGGGGGGCGGGGCGGGTCGATAAAATTTGCGTGTCTTGCATCACGGCATCCGGGCGTTCCGGCTGTCGAAACCCTTCAATTTTGCCCTCATGTCCTCTTCCTCCACATCGCAACCCTCCCACGACCAGCTCGCCACCAAGGCCCAGGCCTGGTCGGCGCTGTTTTCCGAGCCCATGAGCGACCTGGTCAAGCGCTATACGTCCAGCGTGTTCTTCGACAAGCGCCTGTGGCAGGCCGACATCGCGGGCAGCCTGGCCCATGCCGAGATGCTGGCGGCGCAGGGCATCATCGGCGCGCACGATCTGGCCGACATTCAAAGGGGCATGGCCCAGATCACGCAGGAGATCGAGTCCGGCGCCTTCGACTGGCAGCTGGACCTGGAGGACGTGCACCTGAACATCGAAGCGCGCCTGACCCGGCTGGTGGGCGACGCCGGCAAGCGCCTGCACACCGGCCGCAGCCGCAACGACCAGGTGGCCACCGACGTGCGCCTGTGGCTGCGCGGCGAGATCGACCTGATTGCCGGGCTTTTGAACGAGCTGCAGCTGGCGCTGGTGGAGGTGGCGGAGCACAACGTCGAAGTCATCCTGCCCGGCTTCACCCACCTGCAGGTGGCCCAGCCGGTGAGCTTTGCCCACCACCTGCTGGCCTATGTGGAGATGTTCAAGCGCGACGCCGAGCGCATGCTGGATGCGCGCAAGCGCGTGAATGTGTTGCCGCTGGGCAGCGCGGCCCTGGCCGGCACCACCTACCCTTTGGCGCGCGAGCGCGTCGCCAGGACGCTGGGCATGGACGGCGTGTGCCAGAACAGCCTGGACGGCGTCAGCGACCGCGACTTCGCCATTGAATTCACCGCTGCCGCCAGCCTGTGCATGGTGCACATCAGCCGCCTGTCGGAGGAGCTCATCATCTGGATGAGCCAGAACTTCGGCTTCATCCGCATTGCCGACCGCTTCACCACCGGCTCATCGATCATGCCGCAGAAGAAGAACCCCGACGTGCCCGAGTTGGCACGCGGCAAGACCGGCCGCGTGGTAGGCCATCTGATGGGCCTGATCACGCTGATTAAGGGCCAGCCCCTGGCCTACAACAAGGACAACCAGGAGGACAAGGAGCCTCTGTTCGACACCGTGGATACGCTGAAGGACACGCTGCGCATCTTCGCCGAGATGATTGGCGGCCAGGCCAACCCCGCCACCGGCGCCAAGGAGGGCGGCATCACGGTGAACGCCCAGGCCATGCGCGCCGCCGCGCAAAAGGGCTACGCCACCGCCACCGACCTGGCGGACTACCTGGTGAAAAAGGGCCTGCCTTTCCGCGACGCGCACGAAACCGTGGCCCACGCCGTGAAGGCCGCCCAGTCGCACGGCGTGGACCTGTCCGAGCTGCCGCTGGCCGTGCTGCAGGGCTTTCACCCGGCCATCGAGAAGGACGTGTTCGACGCCCTGAGCCTGGAAGGCTCGCTCAATGCGCGCAACACCCTGGGCGGCACCGCCCCGGCGCAGGTGCGCGCCCAGCTGGCGCGCCACCGTGCGCGCCTGGCCGCCTGAGCCATAGGAGTGAGCGCATGACCCTGACTCGCCGCCACCTGCTGGCCAGTGCCGCCGCCTGCGCCGCGCTGCCCGCCTGGGCCGATGCCCACAAGCCCCTGCGCGTGCTGGTGGGCTTTCCACCCGGCGGCGGCTCGGACGCGATTGCGCGCCTGCTGGCCGAAAAACTCAAGGACGCGCTGGGCCAGCCCGTGGTGGTGGACAACCGCCCCGGCGCCGGCGGGCAGATCGCGGCCCAGGCGCTCAAGAGCGCGCCGGCAGACGGTACAACCGTGTTCCTCACGCATGACCACACCATCTCCATCCTGCCGCTGGTGGTGAAGAACCCGGGCTTCGAGCCCGCGCGCGACTTCGTGGCCGTGGGCGGCTTCGCCACCTTCGTCAATTGCCTGGCCGTGCCCACCGGCACGCCGGCGGCGAGCTTTGCCGAGTTCGTGCAATGGGTGCGGCAGCACAAGGGCGGCAAGAGCGCCGTGGGCATACCGGCGCCGGCCTCCACGCCCGAGTTTCTGGTCAGGCTGCTGGGCCAGCGCTTCCAGGTGGATTTGCTGGCCGTGCCCTACCGCGGCAGCGCGCCCATGATCGCCGACATGCTGGGCAACCAGATACCGGCCGGAATCGGCTCGGTGCAGGACTTCATCGAGAACCACCGCGCCGGCAAGCTGCGCGTGCTGGCCGTGCTGGGCGGCATGCACCAGGGCGCGCTGCCTGATGTGCCCACGTTCGCCGAACTCGGCCTCAAGGGTTTTGAAGATACGCCCTACTACGGCTTCTACGCCCCCGCCGGCACGCCGCCGGCGTTCGTGCAGCGCTTTGCCGACGCGCTGGCCCAGGTGGTCGCCATTCCCGAGGTGCGCGATCAGCTCACCGCCATGGGCCTCACCGTGGGCGCCATGACGCCCGCGCAGCTCGCCACGCGCGAGCAGGCCTACACCACGGTATGGCGGCGCATCATCCAGGACAGCGGCTTCAGGCCGCAGTGAGGGCCAGGGCGCTGGCGAGTGCGTAGCGTGCTCACCCCAGAGGTTAACCGTTCGCCCTGAGCTTGTCGAAGGGCTTCGACAAGCTCAGTCTGAACGGTAGTTGATACATCAAAGGCCCGGATCAATAGGGTTATGCCGACAGTGCCGCCGCCAGCCGCACCAGATCCGCCTGGCGCCGGCAGCCGGTCTTGTCGAACACGCGCAGCAGGTGGGTCTTCACGGTGCTGGGGGCCAGGCCCAGGCGGGTGGCGGCCTCGGCGGGGGCGAGGCCGCTGGCGATCAGCTCGAACACGCGCACCTCGGCCGGCGTCAGGTCGTACAGCAGTGCCAGGGCCTGCGCCGGCATGGGCATGGGGGCCGCGGCATCGGCGATGAACACGGCGGCCACGGCGCGTTGCGACACGCCGCTGCGCAGCTCGCCGGCCTGCAGCGGCAGCACATGCACCACCAGCGGTGCGGCGCCGTTCCTGCGTGGCGCGGGTATGCCTATGCCGCGCTGGCCAAAAGTGGTGCCGCTGGCGGCCATGCGCGCCACGGCGTCGGCCAGGGCCGTCTGCGAGGCGGCCGCCGCCAGGTGCAGCACCCGGCCAGCGCCGGCGTCCAGCGCGTCGCGCGCCGCCAGCAGCGCCTCGGCGGCGGCATTGGCATGCACGATGGCCAGGCTGCTGTCCACCAGCAGCACGGCCGAGGCCAGCGCGTCAAGCGCCTGCGCGAAGCTGCTCAGCGCCAGCCGTTGCACATCCAGCAGGCGCAGTATGGTCACGGCGCGGCGCAGGTGCGGCGCCAGCAGGCGCAGCGGCGCGATATGCGCATCGGCAATCTCGCCGCGTGCGGCCGGCCAGCCCAGGCCTACGCCGGCAACGCCGTTGGCGTCGCGCGCCAGCGCCATGGACACCAGGTCGGACAGGCCCATGGGCTTGCCAAACTGCTCGTGCATGGGGTTGCCGGCCAGGCAGTCCCGCCCCATGGCCTGCGTCAGCACGATGGGCTCGGCCAACGGAAAATCCTGCAGGCGCTCGGGCCCGCCCCACAGCTTGACGCCGCCCGCGGCGCGCGCTTCCTGAAAGCGCTGTATCCAGTCCGGTGCAATGCCCGAGACGGCCGCCATCAGCGGCTCGCCGTCGGGCAGGCGCAGGACGGCGATCTCGGCCGTGGCAAAGCCCAGCGCCTCGCGCAGCTTGTCCATGGTCGGCTGCCAGCGGCCGGGGTCGAGCACGCAGTCGTAGATCAGGCCAATCAGCCCTGACAAGCGCTCGGGTGAAATATCGCTGCTCATGGGGTGTACCTCCGGGAGCGCCAGCGTTTCGTGCCTGGCAGGCGCGGCTGGCCGAGCGGTTCGGCTTTGCCGGCAAGCCTGAGAGGCAATCCCCCATGCCCGCTTGGCACGCCAAGACCCCCCATCGTCGTTGCAAATACTCGCCATAGCCCGAGCTATGGCTGCGTTTTGCGCCTAAATGGGCGGCGTTTTGACGCATCCCTCGGGCACGGGCAATTTTCTCTCACCCTCTGGCTTATCCCCGAAAACGTCGTTGCACGCAACTCTCTTGCGTTGGCCTTTTCATGGGAGCACGCGCCCCAACGCGGAAATGCTACGGGGGCCCCGAGGCCCCCGTGTGTGTCTGGCGCGGCCTGCGCGGCGGCGCCAAGTAGCGGTGGATATGGCTTCAGCGGCGGCGGCGACGCACGGCGAGGCCGGTGCCCAGCAGGCCCAGCGCGACCAGCGCCAGGCTGGCGGGCTCGGGCACCGGGTTGGTGGGGGGCGTGTCACGCACCGTCAGCCCATGGACAGTCTGCAAATTGCCGATGATGCCCTGGGCCAGAAAGCGCACCCCGTCCAGGTGCAGGCCATCGCCCAGCACCATTGTGGCGTTGGGCGCCAGGAAGTTGCCGGCCATGGTGCCGGCCGCGACGTTGAAGTTGCTGCCGGTGTAGTTGAACAGCACGTCGTCGGCGGAAATGCCGTCGAGGATGATGGCGGCCCCTCCGCCAAGCATGAAGTTGCCGCTGATGTTGATGATGAACTGGTCGCCGGCCTTGCCCTTCAGGGTGAGCGACTTGCCACCGCTCAGCAGCAGGTTGTTGTAGGAGAACACGCTCAGATCACCGCTGCTCTTGAGCACGGTGTTGCTCATGATCGACCCCTGGTTCTTGCCACCCAGTGCCGAGGCCTGCTGCGAAGCCTTGGCCAGGTCGGCGACAAGACTGCTCCAGAACGTGGAACTACCCTGAGTGGTGCCGGTGCCGGCGATGGTGGCGCTTGGTGCGCTGACCACGGTGCGGTAATACGCATCGCCATGCACGGCCACGCCGGAGCCCAGGATGAGCGCATTTGCGGCCCCCACGTTGCCCTTGATATCGGCCGCCGAGCCCAGGTTCACGATGCCGTTCGACCCAAGCAGGGTGTACTTTTCGGCGTCACCGAGACTGATCGGTGCGGCCCACAGCGAGCTGGACAACAACAGGGCAGAAGCGGCGGCTAGCATGTGTTTCATGAGTTTTTTCCTTATTAGACAGGGGTTTATGTAATCCTTGCGAATCGCAAGCAAAAGTTGTGCCATGAAATGAAATTCCTGGTTATTCCTTGACGCGTCAAGTAGTTGGCAATGTTGATGGCTTCACTGCCGGAAGCGTCATGTAAAAAATTCCGACACATTCACCCGTGTGGAATGAACACCGGCGCGTGGCAATGCCTGCTGCGCCTTGTGTCGAAGCGGGTGCCGTCGGCGACGCGGTGCGCTGGCCAGCATTTGTTACCCTCGCGCGTATCTTGCGACCTACGGAATCACCCATGAAAGCGCCTCTGCCCGCAGTCCTCGCCCGCCAGCGCGTACGGCGCGGGGCCGCGCTGGCCGCCAGCCTGCTCGCGCTGCCGGCGCTGGCCCTCACGGTGACCAGCCTCACGCCCCAGGGCGAGGTGGCGCAGGTGCGCCAGGTGGTGGCAAAGTTCGACGGCCCGGCCGTGCGCCTGGGCGATGCGCAGGCCGCGGCGCCGTTCACGCTGGCCTGCAGCGATCTTGAGGCCGCCCGGGGCCAGGCGCGCTGGACCGGCGAGCGCGAATGGGTGTACCAGTTCGCGCAGGATCTGCCGCCGGGTGTGCGCTGCACCGTCAGCCCCAAGCCTGGGTTCAAATCGGCCTCTGGCGCCCAACTGACAAGCGTTAAAAGCTATCAATTCAATACCGGCGGGCCGTTCGTGCAAAGCCTACGGCCGGGCACCCACCAGCCCATAGACGAGGATCAGTTCTTCGTGCTGCAGCTGAGCGGCGCGGCCACCCCGGCCAGCCTGCAGGAGCACATGTGGTGCACCGCCGAGGGCCTGGGCGAGCGCGTGCCGGTGCGCCTGGTTGAGGGCAGTCAGCGCAGCGAGCTGCTGCGCACGCTGCACCTGGACAAGGCGGCGGCCAAGGAGCCGCTGCGCTACGCCACGCTCACCTGCGGGCGGCGCCTGACCGCGGGCAGCAAGATGCAGCTGGTCTATGGCCAGGGCGTGGCCACACCCAGCGGCGTGGCGAACGCGGTGGAAAAGCGCTTTGCCTACCAGGTGCGCCAGCCCTTCACGGCCGAGTTTGCCTGCGAGCGCGAGAACGCCCAGTCCGCCTGCCTGCCGATACGCCCGCTGCGCCTGGCGTTCAACGCGCCCGTGACGCGCAAGCAGGCCCAGGCCATACGCCTGAAGGGCGGCGGCCAGACCCTGAGCCCCAAGGTGGACGGCGCGGATGAGGGTGACGCGCTGGTGGATGCGGTGAGCTTTGCCGCGCCGCTGCCGGCGCAGACGCAGTTCACGCTGGAGCTGCCCGCCAACTTCCAGGACGCGGCCGGCCGCGGCCTGGCGAATGCCGCCGGCTTTCCGCTCAAGGTGGCGACCGGCCCAATGCCGCCGCTGGCCAAGTTTGCCGCCGCGCCCTTCGGCGTGGTGGAGCGCTACGCCGAGGGCCCCGACGGCCCGGCGCTGCTGCCCGTCACGCTGCGCAACGTGGAGGCGCAGCTGGCCGCGCAGGCCCTGCAGCCCGGCAAGGTGAGCACGCTGCGCGCCGACAGCGACGCCGAGATCATTGCCTGGATGCGCAAGCTGCAGCGCTACGACGACCATTACGTCGAGCGCAAGCAGGCCCAGCGCGACGTGTCGGGCCCGCTGCCCAAGGCGCTGGATGAGCGTGATGCCGATCAGGTGCAGGCGCGCATGCTGTCCCTGCTGGCCGGCCAGGCGGGCGTGAAGACGCTGGACATCCCCAAGTCCGGCAACGCTGACCCGCGCCCCTTCGAGGTGGTGGGCATTCCGCTGGCGCCGGGTTTTTCGGTGGTGGAGATTGCCTCGCCCCTGCTGGGCCAGGCGCTGCTCGATGAGCGCTACGGCGCCCCCCGCAGCATGGTTGTGCGCACCGGCGCCCTGGTCACCAACCTGGGCGTGCATTTCAAGCTCGGGCGCGAGAACGCCGTGGCCTGGGTGACCACGCTGGACAAGGGCCGGCCCGTGGCCGGGGCGCGCGTGCGCGTCTCCAGCTGCGACGGGCGCCAGCTGGCCACGGCCACGACCGGGGAGGATGGCGTGGCGCAGATCACCGGCCTGTCCAGCGAGCCGCCGCAGTGCAGCGGCGAGGGCGAATGGCGCAGTGCCTACTTCGTTTCGGCGCGCGCCCAGGACGACCTGGCCTTCACCTGGAGCGACTGGCAGCGCGGCATAGAGCCCTGGCGCTTCAACGTGCCCACCAGCAGCGCGCCGCGCCCCGACGAGGTGGCGCACACCATCTTCGACCGCACGCTGCTGCGCGCCGGCGAGACCCTGTCCATGAAGCATCTGCTGCGCACGCAGACCGGCGCCGGCCTGGCCCTGCCCAGGCAGCGGCCGGGCACCCTGGTCATCACCCATGTGGGCAGCGGCCAGCAGTACCAGCAGCCGCTGCAGTGGCGCAAGACGGCCACCGGTGGGCTGTCCGCCGAGAGCCAATTTGCCCTGCCACAGGCCGCCAAGCTGGGCCAGTACCAGGTGGAGCTGCGCGGCAGCGAGGAGGACGGCGGCCAGGTGTCGGGCAGCTTTCGCGTGGAGGAATTCCGCCTGCCCGTATTCGAGGGGCGCGTCACGCCCGTGGCCGCCAAGCCCCTGGTGCGCGCGCGCAGCGTGCCGGTGGACGTGCAGGTGGGCTATGTCTCCGGCGGGCCGGCGGCGCGCCTGCCGGTGCGCGTGTCGGCCATGGTGCGCGCCAAGCCCCTGCAGTTTGGCGACTTCGATGCCTTCAGCTTTGCCCCGCCGCGCAAGCGCGAAGCCGTTGCCAATAGCGACGACGAAGAGGCTGCCGCCAGCCAGGACCAGCGCGTGGTGGCCGACAAGCTGCCCCTGACGCTGGACAAGAACGGCGCCGGCCGCATCACCATTGAAGAGCTGCCGCGCCAGCCGCAGGCGCAAGACCTGGTGCTGGAGGCCAGCTATGCCGACCCCAACGGCGAGCTGCAGACCCTGCGCGGCAACGCCACGCTGTGGCCCGCGGCCGTGATCGCCGGCGTCAAGACCGAGGGCTGGGTGTCCAGCGGCTCCAAGGTGCGCCTGCAGGCCCTGGCCCTGTCGCTCGATGGCAAGGCGCAAGAGGGCGTGCCGCTGGCCGTGCAGGCCATCGCGCGCATCACCACCAGCAGCAGGAAGCGCCTGGTGGGGGGCTTTTACAGCTACGACAACCATGTCGAAACCAAGGATCTGGGCACGCTGTGCACGGGCAAGAGCGATGCGCGCGGCCTGCTGCTGTGCGACGCCCGCCTGGAAGAGGCCGGCGAAGTGGAGCTGGTCGTCACCGCGCGCGACAAGGACGGTAACGAGGCACAGGCGGCAAGCTCCGTGTGGGTCACGCGCCAGGGCGAACTGTGGTTTGGCGGCGAGGACCATGACCGCATCGACCTGCTGCCCGAGAAGAAAAGCTACCAGCCGGGCGAGACCGCGCGCCTGCAACTGCGCATGCCGTTCCGCCAGGCCACGGCCCTGGTTGCCGTGGAGCGCGAGGGCGTGATCAGCACGCGCGTGGTGCAGCTGACGGGCCAGGATCCCACCGTGCAGATCAAGATCGAGGAGGGCTGGGCGCCGAATGTCTATGTGAGCGTGCTGGCCTTGCGCGGGCGATTGCGCGAGGTGCCCTGGTACAGCCTCTTCACCTGGGGCTTCAAGGCGCCGCGAGAGTGGTGGAACGCCTTCTGGTACGAGGGCCGCGAATATGTGGCGCCCACGGCCATGGTGGATCTGTCCAGGCCCGCCTACCGTCTGGGCCTGGCCGAGCTGCGCGTGGGCGCCGAGGCGCACCGCATCGCGGTGCAGGTCAAGGCCGACAAGGACAGCTACCCGGTGCGCGGCAAGGCCCAGGTCACTATTCAAGCCACGCTGCCCGGCGGCAAGCCGGCCGCGGGCGCCGAGGTGGCGCTGGCCGCCGTGGACCAGGCGCTGCTGGAGCTCATGCCCAATACCAGCTGGAACCTGCTGGAGGCCATGCTGCAGCGCCGCGCCTGGGGCGTGGCCACGTCCACCGCGCAGATGGAGATCATCGGCCGGCGCCACTACGGCAAGAAGGCCGTGCCCGCGGGCGGCGGCGGCGGTCGCGCGCCCACGCGCGAGCTGCTGGACACGCTGCTGTTGTGGCAGCCGGCCATCAAGCTCGATGCCCAGGGCCAGGCAAAGGTGACGGTGCCGCTGAACGACGCGCTGACCACGTTCAAGATCGTGGCCGTGGCCGATGCCGGCACGGGGCTGTTCGGCACCGGGGCCACCAGCATCCGCGCCACGCAGGATCTGCAGATCATCAGCGGCCTGCCGCCGCTGGTGCGTGAGGGGGATGCCTTCCGCGCCCAGCTCACGCTGCGCAACACCACCGCCCGCGCCATGCAGTTGGAGGTCGCGCCGCGCGCCACGCTGCTCAACCTGGACAAGCAAACCGTGGCCATACCCCCGGGTGAGGCGCGCGAGCTGGCGTGGAACGTCGCCGCGCCCGAGCAACTGGCGCAGACGCGCGCCCAGGCCATCCTGTGGGAGATAGAGGCGCGCGACACGGCCAGTGGCGCGCGCGACGCCCTCAAGGCCAGCCAGCGCCTGGTACCCGCCGTGCCGCTGGCCGTGCAGCAGGCCACGCTGGTGCAGGTGGACGGCGGCTACCAGGCGCAAGTGGCGCCGCCCGCGCAGGCCATCGCCGGGCGCGGCGGCCTGAAGCTGTCGCTGGTGCCAAAACTCGCCGAGGGTCTGCCCGGCGTGCGCGACTGGTGGGCCAACTACCCGTTCAGCTGCCTGGAGCAAAAGGCCAGCAAGGCCATGGGCCTGGCCGATGCCGGGCTGTGGAAGAACGTGATGGCGCAGCTGCCGACCTATCTGGATGGCGACGGCCTGGCGAATTACTTTCCGCCGCGTGATGGCGGCGCCAACCGCGGCAGCGACACGCTCACCGCCTACCTGCTGGCCAGCAGCCACGAGGCCGCCGGCCTGCACCCCGAATTCGCCCTGCCGCCCGAGGCGCGCGAGCCCATGGAGCGCGGCTTGATAGCCTTCGTGGAAGGGCGCATAGAGCGCAATTTTTGGAGCCCGCGCAAGGATCTTGATGTGCGCAAGCTCGCCGCCATCGAGGCCCTGTCGCGTTACGGCAAGGCGCAGCCGCGCTGGCTCACCAGCCTCAGCATCGCGCCCAACCAGTGGCCCACGCACGCGCTGATCGACTGGATCAACATCCTCAAGCGCGTGGAAGGCGTGCCGCAGCGCGCCGAACGTCTGGCCCAGGCCATGACCATCCTGCGCGCGCGCCTGTCCTACCAGGGCAGCAGGCTGGTCTTCAGCACCGAGCAGGGCGATGCCTGGTGGTGGCTGATGCAGGGCGGCGACGTGAACAGCGCGCGCCTGCTGCTGGCGGTGCTGGACGATCCCGCCTGGAAGGACGACCTGGGCCGCCTGGCCAGCGGCTTCATCGCGCGCCAGCAGGGCGGCGCCTGGCACACCACCACGGCCAACCTGTGGGGCGGCCTGGCGCTGGAGAAATTCAGCGCCCGCGTCGAGGCCGCGCCCGTGACCGGCAGCACCCGCGCCAGCATGGGCGGCAACGCGGCCAGCGTGGACTGGAGCCGGGTCGCGCGCATCACCGCCGAAGGCAGCAGCGGCGCCGCCAACCAGACCACCTGGTTTGGCGCCCCCGCTGCGCCCGGCGGCCTGAAGAACAACGCCATGTTCCTGCCCTGGCCCAAGGACATGGGGCCCGAGAACCTGGTGGTCACGCACCAGGGTACGGGCAAGCCTTGGCTCACGCTGCAGTCCGTGGCGGCGGTGCAGCGCCAGACGCCCTTCGACGCGGGTTTTGCCATCAAGCGCACCGTCACCGCGGTGGAACAGGCCGACAAGAGCCTGCCCGCCGGCAGCTACGCACGCGGCGACGTGCTGCGCGTGACGCTGGAGGTGGCGGCCAGCAGCGACATGAGCTGGGTCGCGATCACCGACCCCATACCGGCCGGAGCCACCATCCTGGGCAGCGGCCTGGGGCGCGACTCCGAGATCGCCACCCAGGGCGAAAAGCGCGAAGGCCGGGGCTGGCCGGCCTTCGAGGAGCGCAGTTTCGAGTCCTTTCGCAGCTACTACGAATACCTGCCCAAGGGCACGGTGACCATGCAATACACCCTGCGCCTGAACAACGCCGGCGACTTCGCCCTGCCGCCCACCCGCGTCGAGGCGCTGTACGCGCCCGAGATGTTTGGCGAGGCGCCGAATGCGCGGGTACGGGTGGTTCCTGAATGAGACGGGGGGTGGAACGGGGTGGCTCTGTTAATTGTTGGGGGTACAATAAACCGATGCCGATCGAGTTCGATCGCGACAAGCGGGGCAAGGCTCTGGCCGAACGGGGCTTGGACTTTGCTCGCGCTGCCGAGGTCTTTGCGGCGCGGCACTTCACGGCAGAGGATGAGCGTGCGGGCTACAGCGAGTCGCGCTATATCACGGTGGGTCAGCTTGATGGGCGCATGGTGGTCATGGTTTGGACCCCTCGCGGCGAGGCGCGCCGCATCATCAGCATGAGGAAGGCCAATGAACGGGAACAAGCACGCTACGCCCATCGTCTGGATAGATCCCGATGATGCGCCAGAGCTGGACGATGCTTTTTTTGCACGCGCCGATGAATACGTTGGCGAGAAGCTGGTGCGCCGTGGCCGTCCCAAGGCTGCGGTGACCAAGGAAGCAGTCAAGCTGCGGCTTGATGCGGATTTGCTGGCTGCGTTACGCGCCACCGGAGACGGTTGGCAAACGCGCATCAATGACATGCTGCGCGCCTCGATGCATCTGGCTGGCCGCGTGTAGAGGCATCACCAATGGCGGGCGTGGGTACGAATGGTCAGAACGAATTGCCAATCCATATAGCCCCGACAAGCAGGGGTGGTGACGAGAAAGAAATACAACAGTGACATTTATAGGTCGCGAGCCGCTTTGGTTTGCACTCATCCCCTTTGCCACGCCATGAGCCTTGTTCAAAGTCTCCCTGCTGCCCCCCTCGACATCGTCGGCGACATCCATGGCGAGATCGCCGCGCTCAAGCAATTGCTGGCCCACCTGGGCTATGACGGCCAGGGCAATCACCCCCAGGACCGGCGCCTGGTGTTCGTGGGCGACTTTTGCGACCGCGGCCCCGATAGCCCGGCCGTGCTGCGCCTGGTGCTGTCCATGATCGGGGCTGGAACGGCGCTGGCGGTGCTTGGCAACCACGAGATCAACCTGCTGCGCGAGGACGCCAAGGACGGCTCGGGCTGGTTCTTCGACAGCCGCCTGGCCTCTGACGAACCCAAGTACGCGCCGTTTGCGCGCCTGGCCAAGGGCGACGCGGCGGCCATGCTGGCGCAACTGAACCAGCTGCCGATTGCGCTGGAGCGCGATGACTTGCGCGTGGTGCATGCGGCCTGGCTGGCGCCGCAGATCGCCGTGGCGCGCACCTTGCCGCTGGCCGACATGCGCCGCCTCTATGACCGTTATGAGGACGCAGCCGAGCAGCAGGCGCGCGCCAGCCAGGTGCTGCAGCGCATGCAGGCGGAGCGCCGGCGCTGGCCGCACAGCCTGGAGGACGCCCGCGAACGCCCGCCCTTCCTGCCCGCGCACAGCGAGCGCGAGCTGGGCAAGGCCATGGTGAACCCGCTGAAGGTGCTGACCACGGGCGTGGAGCGCGAATGCCGCACGCCGTTCTATGCCGGCGGCAAATGGCGCTTCGTGCAGCGCGTGGCCTGGTGGAACGAGTACGCCGAGACCCCGGCCGTGGTCGTGGGCCACTACTGGCGCCGCCCGTTGGCCGGCGACGCGGCGGCCCATGGGCCGCAGGCGGAAAACCTGTTTGGCCACACCGGGCCGCGGGCCTGGCTCGGGGCGCGCGGCAATGTGTTCTGCGTGGACTATTCGGTGGGCGCGCGCTGGGCCGCGCGGCGCAACGGCGAAGACCCGGCGCGGCGCTTCAAGCTGGCGGCGCTGCGCTGGCCCGAGCGGCAGCTGGTGTTCGACGACGGTGTGCAACTGGCCACCGAGGGTTTTGGCGAGCCGACCAAGGCGCAGGCGGCAGCCTGAGCGGCGGGCCTCAGAAAGTCGCGCTAGCGTGTTCCTGCTCTGGATTGGTGCATGCACACATTTTTTAATAGCGCGTAACGCTTATTTAGCGGGAGTTTTAGCCCCCTCGCCCCCTTGGGGGAGAGGGTGGGGGTGAGGGGGTGATGCGGCGCAGCGCCCCGTTTTTGCACCCTCACCCCCACCCTCTCCCGCACGCGGGAGAGGGAGAAACACCCGCAAAGGCGCAGCAGCACTGCGTGAGGCACTATCAAAAAAAAATATGTGCATCCACAAGCCCTCATCCGCGCCTTCTCCCAAAGCGGGAAGTAGCCCGCGATATGCAGCCGGCCAGGCACGGCCGTCACGGCGCCGTCACATGGCCGGCCTACATTCGCGCCCAGGTACCGGCCCGGCGTGACGACGCCGGCAGGTACCGAAAGCAGCCACGGCATTGCAGTCCATGTACCCGCGCATTGGGCCGGGTTCCCTCTGCGATGCCGGGCTTCTATGTGCGAAATTGCTTGCGATAGCCTCCGGGGCTGGTGCCTAGGCGGCTGCGGAAATGGCTGCGCAGCGTGGCGGCGTCGCCAAAGCCGACGCGCAGTGCAATCTCGTCCACGCCGGCGTCGGTTTCCTCCAGCATGATCTTGGCCGCGGCCATGCGCTGCGTCTGCAACCATTCGCCGGGCGGCATGCCCATGGCTCCGACGAAGTGGCGCTGGAAGCTGCGCGCGCTGCTGGCCGTGAGGGCGGCCATTTTGGCAATCGGCCAGTCCTGGCCCAGGTTGGCGCGCACGGCGTCCAGCAAAGGCGCCAGCGAGGCGCTGGCGCGCCGGGGCATGGGCTCCTCGATGTACTGCGCCTGCCCGCCCTCGCGGTGCGGCGGCATCACCAGGCGGCGCGCCACATGGTTGGCCGCGCGCGGGCCCAGGTCGCGGCGGATCAGGTGCAGGCACAGGTCTATGCCCGCGGCGCTGCCGGCCGAGGTGAGGATGTCGCCCGCGTCCACGTACAGCACGTCCGCCTGCACCTGCACCAGCGGATGGCGCGCGGCCAGCGCCGGGGCGTGGCGCCAGTGCGTGGTGGCGCGCCGGCCGTCCAGCAGGCCGGCGGCCGCAAGCACGAAGGCCCCCGTGCAGATGGACAGGATGCGTGCGCCGCGCGCATGAGCCTGGCGCAGGGCGGTGCACAGCGGCTCGGGCACCGGGGCGTCAATACCACGCCAGCCGGGCACGATGATGGTGCGCGCCTGCGCCAGCAGCTCCAGCCCGGCGGCGGGCTGCATGTGCACGCCGCCCGCGCCGCGCAGCAGGCCCGCTTCGGCCGCGCAGGCGGCAAAGCGGTACCAGCGCTCGCCCAGCTCGGGCCGGGGCAGGCCGAAGATTTCGACGGCGCAGCCGTATTCGAACAGGCTCAGGCCGTCGTAGACGATGACGGCCACCAGCCCGGGGTCAGGGTGCGTGGATGGCATATTGGCACGATTATGACGAAGAATGGCATTCATGCCACTCGTG
>JAFEES010000057.1 GCA_018240995.1 Pseudomonadota bacterium
TTGGCGGTGTCTACAACATCGGCCGCACGCCGATCGCCGACCAGGTGCAGTTGCTGGGTGAAATCTCCGCCGTGCAGGTGCACAAGATCACGCCGCGCGCCGCAGTGGGCTCGGAGAGCTTCCCGGCCGCCTACGGTTTTGTCCCCGGCTACAACCCCAACTTCCAGACCAAGAATGGCCTGGCAATTTCCGGCACCCTGGTGCTGGGCTACCCTGGCATCTTCGAAGGCTGGGATCTGAACGTGCCCATCAGCTATTCCCAGCAGCTCAAGGGGCGCACCCTGGTGGGCGGCGTGGGTGGCGAGGGCGACAAGCGCTACAGCGTGGGCGCTTCGTTCACGCGCCGGGGCAACATGACGATCGGTGTGACCTACCTGGGCTACCTGGGATCGGCTTCGCTGGTACCCATGACGCAGCGCCTGCTCACGGATCGCGATCAGCTTTCCGTCACCATGAAGTACACCTTCTAAACCGCGCATTCAATCCCTGTATGAACCACACAGGCCGCCCAGCGCGCCTGTCCTGACTGGAAACCGGAGCAAGCAATGAACATGAAGATGAAGCCGAACCTACTGCTGATCTTGACAGCGGGTTTGATGGCCGCGGGGGCCGTATCGGCCAAGGGCACGCCCGAGGAAATCGAGCAGCTGGGCAAGAAATACACCTGCACGGGTGGCGAGAAGGCAGGCACCGCCAGCGGCGTGCCCGAATTCACGGGCAAGTGGCTGGGAACACCCCCGGGCATCCAATACAAGCCACATGCGGGCCAGCACCCCGTCGACCCCTATGCCGACGAAAAGCCGCTGTTCACCATCACCGCGGAAAACCTGGACAAGTACGCCGAGCGCCTGTCCGAGGGGCAAAAGGCGATGTTTGCCAAGTATCCCAAGACCTTCCGCATTCCCGTCTATACCGGGCACCGCGATTTCCGTTACCCGGACTTTGTCTGCGCATCGGCCAAGAAGAATGCGCAGGAAGCCGTCATGCATCCCGATGGCCTGAGCATTGACAACGCGGTCAGGGGTTCGCTGCCGTTTCCCTTCCCCAAGACCGGTCTGGAGCTGGCCTTCAACAACCTGTTTCCGTTCCGCACCTTCAACGAGGAGACCATCCGCGACGCGGCCAACGTGCTTGCCGACGGCAGCGTGGTGTGGGGGCGTGCCAACAACTTCAGCATGAGCCTGGTGAATTTGCCTGAAGAGGCGGGCAAGCCGCTCGTCGGCCTGCTGGCCCAGGGCATGAACATCACCCTGCTGCCCGAGCGCGAGAAGGGTACCGTGGGCGTGAATGCCGAGCCGCTGAACTTTGGCAAGGACAAGCGCCTGCAGTGGACTTACGACCCCGGCACGCGCCGCGTGCGCCAGGTGCCCGAGTACGGCTTTGACCAGCCCATGCCTGGCACCAGCGGGAAGATGACCATCGACCAGGATCGCCTGTTCAACGGCTCGCCCGAGCGCTACAACTGGAAAATCGCCGGCAAGCGCGAGATCTACGTGCCCGCGAATGCCTACAAGATCCACGCCAATACCGTCAAATATGCCGACCTGATCAAGCCCGGCCACGCCAACCCCGACTACATGCGCTATGAGCTGCGTCGCGTCTGGGTGCTGGAGGCGACCCTGAAGGAGGGCTACCGCCACGTGTTCGGCAAGCGTGTGCTGTTCATCGACGAGGACACCGGCCAGGCCCTGGTGGGCGACTACTACGACGCCCGTGGCAAGTTCTGGCAGCACGCGTTCATCAACCACTACTATGCGTTTGATGCGAATGCCTGGCACGCCGGCTCCAGCTTCTACCATGACCTCAATTCCGGCGGCTACGTGGGCTACAACCTGTTCCAGGAGCGCAACCTGGGCCCGGTTTTGAACAAGGGCAACCTGAAGCCGCAGATGTTCACGCCCGAGGCCGCACGCAACGCGGGCACCTGAGCCACTTGGTTTGATCAACACCAGCCTACTGCGCGAGCAGTAGGCTTTTTTTTTGCTGCGCGGCGTCTGGGTGCGCTGGCACTTGCGTGTCGTCCTTTCGGACGATGAAGTTCTGCACGCAAGCCTCAGAATCGGCTGCCATACCGATCCGCGCCACGCCCGTCGTGGCGCACCGTACTAGGAGACAAGCGTGCGAATTCTCGTTGGCCTGGCCATGTCGGCCGTGATGGCGGTGGCTGCCGTGGTGGCGTTTTCTCACCGCCAGACCCCGCCCCTGGCAGCGACACGCCTGCCCGTGGAAAAGACCCAGTTTGACAGCATCGTGCATTCCAAGGCCGGGCTGGTGATCGGGGGCGAGCTGGGTAAGCTTTTGTACTCGGGCGACGACGGCAAGGACTGGACGGCGGCAACCGTCAGCCCCGACCGCCAGGCGCTGATCACGCAGGTTGTCTTTGCAGCGGATGGGCTGCGCGGCCTGGCGATAGGCCATGAGGGCTGGATCCTGCGCACCACCGATGGCGGCGTGCATTGGAAAGAGGTGGCGTTCGACGAGAAGAACGGCGAGCCCTTCATGGGCGCGGCCAACCTGGGCGACAAGGTGTGGATGGTGGTCGGCGCCTTCGGGCGGGCGCTGAAGTCGCAAGATGATGGCCAGACCTGGCAACCGGTGACTCTGCCGGCGGGCGTGGAGGACAAGCACCTGAACCGCATCGTTGGCTCGGCCGACGGCCGGCAATGGCTGATTGTGGGCGAGGGCGGGCTGGTGCTGCGTTCCAACGATGGTGGGCAGGACTGGGCGGTGGAGCCGGCCTTCTACAACGGCTCCTTCTATGACGCCATTGCCCTGCCTGCGGGTGGCTGGCTGGTGTATGGCATGCGCGGCAATGCCTTCACGCAGCACGCTGACGGCCCCTGGCAGAAGGCCGAGATGCCGGGGCCGGTATCCTTCTTCGGGCATGCGGTGCTGCCCGACGGGCGCATCCTGCTGGTGGGGCAGGGCAGTGTAGTGGCCACCAGCAGCGACGGCGGGCGCCATTTCAGTTTCAGCCGCGCGGCCGGGCGCGCCACCTTGACGGATATTGCGCTGGACGCATCGGGCACCGGCTGGATCGCCTCTGATGCTGGCCTGCAGCCCTACCGCGTGGCCGAGATGAGCGATGCCAGCGGCACCAGCGTCGCCGGTACCAAGCCATGACCCTGCCCACGCCCGCTTCGCGCATCGATCATTGGATTGCGCGGCTCGCCCATGCCTTGATCGCTTGGCGCCGTACCGTGGTCGTGCTCGGGGTGCTGGTGACCGCCGTGCTGGGCGCGTCGGCCTTGCGCACGCACCTGGATGCGGGTTTCAACAAGCTGATTCCGCTGCGCCACGCCTACATGCAGGCCTTCCTGGAGCATGCGTCGAAATTTTCCGGCGCCAACCGCGTCATGGTCAGCGTCAAATGGAAGGGTGAGGGCGACATCTACAACGCGCGCTTTTTGAAGATCTTGCGCGAGGTGACCGATGACGTGTTCTTCATTCCCGGGGTCAACCGGGGTCAGGTGTTTTCGCTGTTCACGCCCAACGTGAAATATGTGGAGATCACCGAAAGCGGCTTTGTCGGCGAGGTGGTGATTCCGTCGCGCTTCGAGGCCGACGCCGCCGGCCTGGCGCAGGTGCGCTCCAACGTTGCGAAGTCGGGCGAGATCGGCCGCCTGGTGAGCAAGGACCAGAAGGCGGCCATGGTGCGAGCGGACTTGCTGGAGGTGAACCCGGAGACGGGTGCCAGGCTCAACTACGCCGAGGTGGCGCACAAGCTCGAGGACATCCGCAGCAAATACAGCGGCCCGGACATCGAGATCAACATCGTCGGCTTCACCAAGGTGCTGGGCGACGTGATGGACGGCCTGTTCAACGTCATCATGTTCTTCCTGGTGGCCTTCGTCATCACGGCCGTGCTGCTGTGGTTCTACTCGCGCTCCACCAGCCTGACGGTGCTGGCCCTGCTGGTGGCGCTGCTGCCGGTGATCTGGCTGCTGGGCCTGCTGCCCATCATCGGCTACGGCATAGACCCGATGTCGATCCTGGTGCCGTTCCTGATCTTCTCCATAGGCGTGTCGCACGCCGTGCAGATGACCAATGCCTGGAAGTACGAAATGCGCGGCGGCGCCACATCCATCGAGGCCGCGGAGAACGCCTTCCGCCGCCTGGCCATACCCGGCACGCTGGCTCTGCTGATGAACGCCCTGGGCTTCATGGTCATCATGCTGATCGACATCCCCATCGTGCATGAGCTGGGCCTGACGGCCTGCCTGGGCGTGTCCCTGATGATTTTCACCAACAAGGTGATCTTGCCGGTGGCGCTGTCCTATCTGCGCTACCAGCACCGCACGGCGGAGCAAAAGGAGGATGCCGCGCAGGCGCGCTCGCACTGGTGGCGCCTGTCGGCCTTGTCCGAGCCCAGGCCCGCGCTGGCAACACTGGCCGTGTCGCTGGTGCTGCTGGCGGGGGGCACGGCCATGTCGCGCCACCTGCTGACCGGCGACGTGGGCTCCGGCGCTCCCGAGCTGCGCGCCGATTCCCGCTACAACCGCGACAACGAGGCCATCATCAAGGACTACTCCATAGGCATGGATCTGCTGTCCGTGTACGTCGATACGTCGAACATGGAAGAAGCCTGCCTGAATTGGAATGTCATGAACGCCGTGGAGCGCTTTGACCTGGCGATGCGCGGCGTGGACGGCGTGCAGTCGGTGGTGACCGTGGCCGGCCTGGTCAAGCGCGTGACGGCGGGCAACAACGAGGGCAACCCGCGCTGGGCCGCCCTGCAGCGCACGGAAAGCGCCTTGCGCACCGGCGCCAAGGCCACCGCGCCCGAGCTGGGCCTGAACAGCGAGGGCTGCAAGACCATTCACCTGCAGGTGTTCCTGAAGGATCACGAGGGCGCGACCCTGACCCATGTGGTGCGCGAGGTGCGCAAGTTCATCGCCGCCGACAAGACGCCGAACGTGACATTCCGCCTTGCCGGCGGCAACGCCGGCGTGGCCGTGGCCACCAACCAGGCCGTGGAGAAGGCAGAGATCGAAATGCTGGGCTCCATCTTCGGCGCCATCACCCTCCTGTGCTGGCTCACCTTCCGCAGCTGGCGCGCGGTGCTGTGCATCATCGTGCCGCTGACCCTGGTGTCCATCCTGTGCAATGCCTTGATGGCCATCCTGGGCATAGGCCTGAAGGTGGCCACCCTGCCGGTGATTGCGCTGGGCGTGGGCGTGGGGGTGGACTATGGCATCTATCTGTTCGAGCGCATCCAGCATGAAATCGACGACCGGGGATCGAGCCTGCGCGTGGCCTTCTACGAGGCCATGCGCCAGCGCGGCACGGCGGCCGTGTTCACGGCCATCACCATGTCGATAGGCGTGGGCACCTGGGCGTTCTCGTCGCTCAAGTTCCAGGCCGACATGGGCATCTTGCTGGCCTTTTTGTTCCTGGTGAACGTGCTGGGCGCCATCTTCCTGCTGCCGGCCATGGCCTGCTGGCTGGGGGTGGGGCCGGGCAAGGGCGCCAGGCTGGCGCACTGAGAGCCTGAGAGCCTGAGAGCTGATACGAGCATGCCGTCATCGCGGCTACAGTAAAATCAGCCGTTTACCGCCGTGGTTGGTGTGTCTCCGTTAGCGGACGCTGTAATTATTTGATTTGCAAGGCGGTATTGCCTGCCTTGCGAGGCGCAGGTCAGCGGTTCGACGCCGTCGGCACCCACCACCCCAGACAAAGGCGAACCCGAGTTCGCCTTTTCTTTTGCAGTCGTTGAAAGATTCACCATGTTGGAATCCATCCGCAAGCACACCAAGTGGGTAATGGGCTTGTTGTTCTTGCTGATCATCCCCTCGTTCATCCTCGTGGGCATAGACAGAAACTACTTCTCCGGCGGCAGCCCGGTGGTGGCACGGGTGGACGGCCATGACATCACGCAGACCGATTGGGACAACGCACATCGCATGGAAAGCGACCGTATCCGTGCCCAGTCGCCCGGGGTCGATGCCAAGCTGCTGGACACACCGCAGGCGCGCTATGCCACGCTGGAGCGCCTGGTGCGTGACCGCCTGCTACAGGTGGCGGCGCAGAAAATGCACCTGCTGACCAGCGATGCGCGGCTGGCGCGCGAGCTGCAGGGCATTCCCCAGATCGCGGCCCTGAAGCGGCCCGATGGCTCGCTGGACGCCGAGGCCTATCGCGCCCTGGCCGGCTCCCAGGGCCTGACGCCGGAAGGCCTGGAGGCGCGCATCCGCAACGACATCTCGGTAAACCAGGTCATGGGCAGCGTCATGGCATCGGCATTCGCCGGCTCGGCCGAGGCCAAGCTGGCGCTGGACGCCATCCTGCAGCGCCGCGAGATCCAGGTGGCGCGCTTCAATGCCTCGGCCTTCGTGTCCAAGGTGGCCGTGACCGAGGCCGACCTGGAGGCCTACTACAAGGCCAACCAGCCCAAGTTCCAGCAGGCCGAGCAGGCCAGCGTCGAATACGTGGTGCTGGATCTGGACGCCGTAAAAGCCGGCATTACGCTGAACGAAGACGACCTGCGCACCTACTACAAGGAAAACCTGAGCCGCCTCGCAGGCAAGGAAGAGCGTCGCGCCAGCCACATCCTGATCGCCGTGGCCAAGGATGCGCCGGCCGCAGAGCGCGAAAAGGCCAAGGCCAGGGCCGAGGCGCTGCTGACCGAGCTGCGCAAGGCCCCCGGCCGCTTTGCCGAGCTGGCCAAAAAGGATTCGCAAGACCCCGGGTCGGCCGCCGCCGGTGGCGACCTGGGCTTCTTCGGCCATGGCGCCATGGTGAAGCCATTTGAAGACGCCGCGTTCGCCCTGAAGAAAGGCGAGATCAGCAATGTGGTGGAAACCGACTTCGGCTACCACATCATCATGCTCACCGACATCAAGACACCGCGCCAGCCCAGCTTTGAAGAGCTGCGCCCGACGCTGGAGGCCGAGCTCAAGCAGCAGCAGGCGCAGCGCAAGTTTGCCGAGGTTGCCGAGACCTTCTCCAACGCCGTCTACGAGCAGGCGGACAGCCTGCAGCCGGTGGCCGACAAACTCAAGCTGAAGATCCACACTGCCAGCGACGTCACGCGCAATCCTGCTGCCGGCGCCAAGGGGCCGCTGGCCAGCGCGCGCTTCCTGGAGGCCCTGTTCCAGCCCGATTCGCTGCAGAACAAACGCAACACCGAGGCCGTCGAGATCGCCCCCAACACCCTGGTCGCGGGCCGCGTCACGGCCTACCAGCCGGCCATGACCCTGCCCCTGGACAAGGCCCGTGACCAGGTGCGTGCCCTGTATGTGGCGGACAAGTCGGCAGAGCTTGCGCGCCAAGAGGGTCAGGCCCGCTTGGCCGCATGGCAGGCCGCGCCCGACAGCGCCACCGGCCTGTCCGCCCCGGTCATCGTGTCGCGCGACCGCATGCAAGACCAGCCGCGCGCCGTGGTCGATAGCGCCCTGCACGCCCCCGTCGACAAGCTGCCGTCCTGGGTCGGTGTCGATCTGCCCGGGCAGGGCTATGCCGTGGTCAAGGTCAACCGCATCGTGCCGCGCGACGCCGTGGACGACGCTATGGCCCGCATGGAGCGCCAGCAATACCAGCAGGCCTGGGGCTCGGCCGAGGCGCAGGCCTACTACGAGCTGCTCAAACAGCGCTTCAAGGTGCAGATCAAGGCGCCTCGTCCCGCAGCACAGGGCGACGTACAAAACTGAAGATCTTCCCGTGAGACGGAATTTATCCGGCTATAATTCAAGGCTACGGTGGCTGTAGCTCAGTTGGTAGAGTCCAGGATTGTGATTCCTGTCGTCGTGGGTTCGAGTCCCATCAGCCACCCCAAGTAAACAAAGGAAACCCTGCTATCTAATCGATAGTGGGGTTTTTTGTTTTCCGGGTCATGTAGCGGCCTCATGTCGACACGCTCAATGGCTCGAAGCACGACCACATGAAGGAGTTGCGCTTCAAGGCCCGCAACGGCTCGGAGATCTGGCGGGCGGCTTTCGCCTTCGATCCCCAGCGAAAGGCCTATGTGCTGGTGGCCGGCGACAAGCTGGGGCGGGATGAGGCTGCGTTTTACAAGACCCTGATCAAGACGGCCGACAAGCGGTTCGACGCCCATCTGAAGAAGCTCGCCAAGGCGACGAAGGAATCACCATGAGCACCACACTGCAAAGCATCATCGAAGAGTTTTCCGCTGAGGATCAGAAACTCATCCAGAGCAAGGCGAGCGTCCTGGCCGAGGAGATGGTTCGTCACGCGGACTCGCTGGCCGAGGTCCGCGCGGCATTGGTCAAGACCCAGGACGAAGTGGCGCGGGTGCTCAATGTCAAACAAAACGCCGTGGCTCAGCTGGAGAAGCGTTCAGACCTGTTGCTCTCGACGCTGCGCAAGTACGTGGAAGCCATGGGCGGAGAACTGACCGTGGCTGTCAGAACGGGCGCGGGCACCGTGATCATGCTTGATAGCCTGAGCTCCCTCGCCAAGCCATCGGCGCCGCATCGCGCGCGCGCGTCCGGCGTGGCTCGCAAGTCAGCGGCTCGTCCTGCCGGCAAATCCAAGCTCAAGGTCAAGCAAGCAGGAACTGCGGCTGCCTGACGTCGGAGGTGTCCGAAGAAGCTCTCGGTGGGCGCGTCGTCCCAGCAATTGCCTTTGCGCCTCATGGCTGATCGAATGCCCCAAGCCTTGAGTGTTTGCTGAAAGTCGTGGCTGCAATACTGGCTGCCCCGGCGCCGGGGTCAACCGGTCGATCCCTGGGCCAGGAATGTTGGCGCTGCCTGCCGGTGATCCTTGGGTTTCTTCAGCGCCGTGATGCGTGGCGGTTGCACGGAGGCGTCCTGCATCACCTGATCGTGCGGATTGGGTGGCGCCAGCTCGGCCTCCAGGCGTGCCGCGCGGTGGCGGTACATCTTTGCCAGGGCCATGTGATGTTCTGCGGCATTTTCGTGCTCCAGAGCCGCCATACGGGCATCGTCCAGGCAGCGTTGAGCGCGGCGCGCATAGACGGATGCAGGATTGAAAAATCGCATGACCATGACCTTTCTCCGGTTGAGCTGGGATGGTGCGGTCGCGCGCTCTGGTGCTGTGCGCAGTTTCTTGAGCGAAACCCCTTGCGCTCGATCGACACAGCCAGTATCAATTCTTCACGGGTGCAAGGCAATGCGCGCCAGCCACAGCGCGCAGGGGTCGCGGGCTTGTCCTACATGCGCTGCAGTGACTCGCTTGGCCTGCCCGGAGGGACTCGAACCCCCGACCTATTGCTTAGAAGGCAATTGCTCTATCCGGTTGAGCTACGGGCAGATGGTGCCGCCAAGGGGCTGCATCATACCTGGGTGAACGCCCCCCTTCAGCCGCTTGGGCACGGGGCAGGGGCGGTGTCGCGTGACAACCGGTCGGTCATCATGCGATGTGGCCAAAAATGGTTGCAGGCCATGTGGATAAACCGCCTGCCGCTTCAGTAATGTAAGTAAAACGGCGCGTGCGACTCTTGAAGTCGCTTCACTCCGTTTCCTCGAACACCAGGGAGGGCGGCGTCACGACGCGTGCCATGTCCGCCAGGTTGGTGATGAGGTGGTTGGCGAAGTAGCTGTTTTGCGTGTCCGGCTCCAGTGCCGCCACGGCCAGGTTGGCCAGGGGCTGGTTCAATGGCACGTAGTAGCTGCCGGCGGGCACGTCGATGGCGCTGCGCGTGGGCGTGACCTGCACGCGGACGATGGGGCCGGCGCCGGCCACCTGGCCGCGCACGTCCTGGCGTTCGCCGCTGTCGCGGCTGGTTTCCTGGTAGGTGTCGGCTAGGGTGGAGCCGGCCTCGGCCACGCGCATGACCTGCACGCCCAGCAGCTTCAGGCGCTCGACGGCGTCGGTCACGTTGCCCGCCAGCCAGTAGCCGCAGGGGCGGGGGCGTTTTTTCAGGGTCTTGAGCTGCAGCGACGAGTTCCAGTCCACGCGCAGCGGCCGGTCGGCGCCGGTTTGCGGATCCAGCATGATCAGCTCGCGCTGGGTCGGCGTGGGGCCGGCCTCGACCACGATCTCGCCGCGGCAGGCCTGGGCGGAGATGTCGCGCGCCTCGTAGGAGCGCACCTGCTCCAGGTTGCCGGCGCGCTCCACGGTGCTGCGCAGCGCGCTGGTCACGGCCGTGACATGCGAGTGCACGCGGCGCTGGATATGGGCGCGGCCTATGCCTATGCCGCGCGTTTCCAGCAGCATGCTGACGGTGTTCTTCAGGCCGTTGACGTTGCGCCCGGTGTCGGGCTGGGTGCCGCCCATGGACATGCGCAGGTCGTCCGGCCGCTTGGACGTGGTGTAGTACCACTCCTGCGTCAGCCCCTGGGCGTCCAGTGCCTTGAGCATGGGCTGGCGATACCACTCCAGCGCCGCCTTGGTCATGAACTCGGGCAGATTGGCCGTGGTGGCGTGCTGCAGCAGCATGTCGTAGCGCTGCAGGGCGTGGAACTTCTCCAGGTAGCGCCCGGCCACCGTGTATTCGTGCGCGTCGATGACGGCGATGGGGCGGTAGTCGCGCACCAGCCTGGCCAGGGCCTGGGCCTCGGGGGTTTGCAGCAGCAGGTGGTCGCGGTTCATGTCGATGCCGTTGGCCGTGACGCGCTTGCCGGCATCGGCACCGTCGGGGTTGGCGCGCGGCACGACGATGACGTTGATGCGCTCCAGCATGGGCTCCAGCAGGCCTTGCGCCAGCTCGCGCGCCACGACCAGCAGGGCCTCGCCGCCGGCCGGCTCGTCGCCATGCTGCTGGCCGATCAGCAGCACCGTCGGGCGGCGGCTGGCCTCCAGGGCCTTGGCGTCGGTGTTATTGGCGCGCGTCAGCACCAAGGCGTGGATTGGTGTGCCACGCTGCGACTCACCCAGGTCGAGCAGCTGCGTGCGCGTGGCGCCGCGCTGCGCGCCTGCCAGCTGCAGCAGCCACTGCGTGAGCTCGGCATTCGTGGTGAAGGCGCGCCGCCCTTCGGCCAGGCCTGGGGTTTCGTAGCGCACCGAGGGGTCGGGAAAGCGCGCCGCCACGGCCGCGCCATAGGGTTGATCAGGCGCCCCGGCCTCGGTCTCGGCCTCGGCCGGCATGCCGGGGGCACCAGGAACGCTGGAGGCAATGGGGGTGACGGTGACTGGGGTGGTGACCGCCTCGGCACGCGTCGCCGTGCCGGCGCCCGTCCCCAGCGGCGGCGGAACCTGCCGCCTGGCCTGCGGCGCGCTGGCCGCCGTAGCCGGCGCCTGGGTCGGCCAGGGCGGCAGTGGTGTGCTGGAGCAGGCCGCCAGCGCCAGCACGGCCAGTACGGTTGCGCCGCTGCGCCAGGCGGGCGCGTTGGCGTGCAGGGCCGTGGCGGCGGCCTGCCATGGGGTGCTGCGGAGGCGGGGCTGGTACGTCATTGTGGTGGGCGGTGGGGAAATGGTGGCGATATTAGCCGCAGCCTCTACACCGCAGATGGACAAAAGCCCGGCAGGGGCCGGGCTCTTCGCTGCTGCGTCAGTGCGTTGTATCAGCGGCCAAAGCCGCCGCCGCGCGGGCCACGCCCGCCACCGCCGCCGCCGCCCCCGCCGCCGCTGCGAAAACCGCCGCCACGGCGGCCGCGGTCGGCCATGCTGTCCACGCTGGTGCGCATGGGGTCGGGCTGGGCGCTGCGCCCGCTGGTGCGCGGGCCCAGGTTCACATGCTTGAGCTGGGTGCCCAGGTGGGCGTTCTCGCTGCGTGGCTGGCTGTCGTCGTGGCGACGGCCGCCGCCGCCGCCATTGCCGCCATTCGGGTTGTGGCCGCCGCGGCGTGCGCCGTCGGCGCTGCGCGTCTGCTG